>CAZWAW010000034.1:0-26780 GCA_964632025.1 uncultured Sporosarcina sp. | reverse complement strand
AGAAATCATCCCAGATGAAGTTATAAAGCGCACGGCCGACTTCACCGAACTCATAACGATCTGCAAGTTTCGTCACTTGGTCGATTGTTTCATTCAACCGTGTCAGAATCCATGCATCTGCTACGGATTTTTCACCTGTTAAATCGATTTCTTCGTAAGTCATGCCATCCATGTTCATTAATGCGAAACGAGATGCATTCCAGATTTTATTGGCAAAGTTCCAGATAGCTTCAACTTTCTCAGTCGAGTAGCGAAGATCTTGCCCTGGTGATGAACCTGTTGACAAGAAGTAGCGTAGTGCATCCGCACCGTATTTGTCGATAACATCCATCGGGTCGATGCCGTTACCAAGTGATTTAGACATTTTACGACCATCTTCTGCACGTACGAGTCCGTGAATTAAGACATCTTTAAATGGACGCTGTTCTGTAAATTCGATTCCTTGGAAGATCATCCGTGATACCCAGAAGAAAATGATGTCATAGCCCGTTACGAGTGCATCTGTTGGGTAATAACGTTTGAATTCTTCGTTATCAAGATCCGGCCAGCCCATTGTCGAAAACGGCCATAGCGCTGAAGAGAACCATGTATCAAGAACGTCATTGTCCTGGCTCCAGTTTTCAATGTCTGCAGGTGCTTCATGACCAACATGTATTTCACCCGTTTCGTTGTGGTACCAAGCCGGGATGCGGTGGCCCCACCAAAGTTGACGCGAGATACACCAGTCATGGACATTTTCCATCCATGTTAAATACGTTTTTTCAAAACGGTCCGGTACAAAGTTTACTTTGCCTTCCGCTTCTTGTAATTTAATCGCTTCATTTGCTAGCGGCTGCATTTTAACGAACCATTGTGTTGATAAATACGGTTCGACGACAGCACCACTGCGTTCTGAGTGACCGACAGAATGATTATGTTCTTCAATGTTGAATAGAACAGCCATCTCCTGCAAGTCTTTAACGATTTCTTTACGGCATTCAAAGCGGTCCATTCCTTCGTATTTACCAGCAAGCTTATTCATCGAACCGTCTTCATTCATTACAAGGATACGTGGTAGATTGTGACGGTTACCGATTTCAAAGTCATTCGGGTCATGTGCAGGTGTAATTTTCACTGCACCGCTTCCAAATTCCATGTCAACGTAATCATCTGCAATAATCGGAATTTCACGGCCAACGATTGGTAATTTAACTGTTTTGCCGATTAAATGTTTATAGCGCTCATCTTCAGGATGGACTGCAACTGCAGTGTCCCCAAGCATTGTTTCAGGTCGAGTTGTCGCAATTTCGATACTGCCTGTTCCGTCTGCCAGTGGGTAACGCATATGATAGAAAGCACCCTGTATGTCTTTATGGATGACTTCGATATCAGAGATTGCTGTTTTCGTTGCCGGATCCCAGTTGATAATGTATTCGCCACGGTAGATAAGCCCTTTATTGTAGAGTTTAACGAAAACTTCCTGTACAGCTTTCGAAAGTCCTTCATCCAGGGTAAATCGTTCGCGTGTGTAGTCAAGGCCCAAACCAAGTTTCGCCCATTGCGCACGGATATGTCCTGCGTACTCGTCTTTCCATTTCCATGTTTCTTCAACGAATTTTTCACGGCCTAAATCATAACGTGTCGTTCCTTCTTCACGAAGTTTTGCTTCTACGCGAGCCTGTGTCGCGATTCCCGCGTGGTCCATTCCTGGAAGCCATAATGCATCATAGCCTTGCATCCGTTTCATACGCGTCATGATATCTTGTAGCGTTGTATCCCATGCGTGGCCTAGGTGAAGTTTACCTGTGACGTTTGGCGGTGGAATCACAATTGTATAGGGTGTTTTATCGCTTTCAGGTTGTGCTTCAAAGTACTTCCCTTTCAGCCACCATTCGTAGCGACCTGCTTCAATTGTCTGTGGATCATATTTCGTCGGCATCGACGTGTTGTTTTCAGTTGACATGTTGTTTCCTCCTTTATTTTGAAAAGAAAAGTGTTAAAAATGCGTACAAAAAAACTCCTATCGCCTTAAAGGACGAAGGAGCTGTTCGCGGTACCACCTTTATTCGTGCACACAAAAGAACTGTGCACCTCAAACTTCGATAACGGCTTCAAACCGGCTTCCGTTACTACATTCAAAAAATGTTTTTCTTTTTGAACACACTTTCACGAAAACTGCTCATGGGTTACATTCCGTAAATAATCGACAGGTCCTTTCAGCACTCGAACCCTCTCTTTAGTCTAATCCATTCACATACTATCCCAATCATCGCATCCATATGCAGTTACCTTGATTGTAACGGAATTGCTTATCAATCGTCAAGTACATTACGAAAGGATGATGTCATGCGAAAATGCTACAACCCTTACTTATTGCCGCCTTGGCTCCGGAAATGCAGATTTTATTGTAAAGGGATTATTATCCCGATTTGTATCTTTCAATTGATACGATTATTGATCGTGCCAACTACAGGCGATTTTCTTCTGTTATGTTTACTGTGCGGATTAGCCTTCGTTCTTTACAAGAATATCATTTGAACGGTATGCTGTCGTCGATATCCCATCTGTGAGTTCCGCAATGAATGACAGCACTTCGTCTAGCTCGTCTAACGGAGTGCTGTTAACTGCTACTAACGGCGTCGCAACTACTACTTGCACTTCCACAGGTTCTTCCACTAGGACAACCGCTTCTGTGTACGTACACTCTACATTCCAGACAACTCCGTAAGTACCTTGTCCGTCCGATTTACCTGTTGCATGCGTTGTTACAATTTCCAGCGGGCTCTCTGCTATTGAAGGCAAGTCAATATTTAGCGGTACGGCGTATTCAAAATAACCATCTTTGCCATCCACTTCGACATCGTCAATGAGGATAAATGAATCATCCCATTCCTCCGCCCGAGCCCCTTCATCAAATTCGACATTCGCCGCAATATGATAAATGCCTGTCAACCGGACCGCATCTTCCGTACGCTCTTCAGTATATCTTGGCGTCACTGTGACTGATTGCACTCCAGTCGGTACGCCGGCATGTTCCGGGAAATAAAATTTTTCTTGCATTGACCATTGTTTTTTCTCCATACTTGTTCCCTCCTTCTATTCCTTCACAAACAATTGTATGCTCGACATGGTTGCAATAGAAGAATAAATGGAGCGAACGCAAATATCCTCCGACTGACTTACTAGCCGGAGGATATTGTATTTGTCACTTTTTTACGCACGAAGTTTAGCAAACACCGTATGGAACGCTTCAATTGTCTTCTCAATATGCGCTTCTGTATGCGCAGTCGATAGGAACATGCCTTCAAACTGGGATGGGGGAAGGAAAATACCCTCTTCCGCCATTAAGCGGTAGTAATCAGCGAATAGTTCGAGATCAGCTGTTTTCGCTTTGTCGTAATTTGACACTTTTTCATTTGTGAAGAAAAAGCCGATCATCGAACCTGCACGGTTTACTGTGTGCGGGATATCAAACTTTTCAGCCGCTGCACGGAAACCGGCTTCTAGCTGATCTCCAAGTTTAATGAAATGGTCATATGATGCAGGCGTTAATTTTTTCAACGTCTCAATACCTGCAGTCATCGCCAGTGGATTACCCGATAAAGTTCCTGCCTGATAAATCGTTCCTGCAGGAGCCATGTTTTCCATGATTTCACGTTTACCGCCGTATGCGCCAACAGGAAGTCCGCCGCCGATTACTTTCCCGAGGCATGTAATATCCGGTGTCACACCATAATAGCCTTGTGCGCAATTGTAGCCAACACGGAAGCCCGTCATGACTTCATCGAAAATAAGAAGCGTGCCGTTGTTCTGTGTCAACTCACGCAGCCCTTCAAGGAAACCTGGTTCAGGTGGGACAACCCCCATATTACCTGCAACAGGCTCAACAATGATTGCTGCTAAATCGTCACCGTATTCTTGAATTGCGACTTTAATGCTCTCTAAGTCGTTATAAGGAACAGTGATTGTGTTTTTCGCAACTGATTCAGGCACCCCAGGGCTATCTGGTAGTCCAAGTGTCGCAACGCCAGAACCCGCTTTTATGAGCAATGAGTCAGCGTGACCGTGATAACAGCCTTCGAATTTCAAAATTTTGTTGCGACCTGTGTAACCGCGTGCTAAACGCAGTGCACTCATCGTTGCTTCCGTACCAGACGACACCATACGAATCATTTCAATTGAAGGAACGCGTTCAATAACGAGTTGCGCAAGTTCATTTTCCGCTAATGTTGGTGCACCAAAGCTCGCTCCAGTTTCTGCAACGCGCTTAATGCCTTCAACTACGTCTGGATCAGAATGACCGAGAATAAGCGGACCCCAAGATAGTACATAATCGATGTATTCATTGCCATCGATGTCTGTAATGATAGCGCCTTTCCCACTCTGCATGAAAATTGGATCCATATTGACAGATTTAAATGCACGAACAGGAGAGTTTACTCCACCTGGCATAAGATTTACAGCTTCTGCAAATGCTTGTTTCGACTTCTCATAATTTCTACCCAATTAATTCTCCTCCAGCCAGCGTGCCGCATCTTTGGCATGGTACGTCATAATAAGATCCGCACCCGCACGCTTCATACTAGTCAACGTTTCAAGAACGATTGCTTTTTCATCAACCCAGCCATTTTGCGCTGCTGCTTTAACCATTGCATATTCGCCACTCACATTATACGCGACTACCGGCAATGTAAAATTGTCTTTGACATCACGCATAATATCAAGATACGACAGTGCCGGTTTAACGATCAGGAAGTCAGCACCTTCAGCAACATCGGATTCTGCTTCACGCATTGCTTCCATTCGGTTTGCTGGATCCATCTGATACGTTTTGCGGTCGCCTGATTTAGGTGTAGATTCTGCCGCGTCACGGAAAGGTCCGTAATAAGCAGAGGCATATTTCACCGCATAGGACATGATCGGAATATCTTCAAAACCAGCTGCATCTAATCCCTGGCGAATGGCCGCTACAAATCCATCCATCATATTGGATGGCGCAATGATGTCTGCTCCCGCCTTCGCTTGGCTGACTGCAGTACGCGTCAGTAGTTCCAGTGAAGGGTCGTTTAGTACTTTACCGCCTTCTAGAACGCCGCAATGGCCGTGGTCTGTATATTGGCACAGACAAGTGTCTGCGATAACGACAAGTTCAGGATAACGTTCTTTCGCAAAGCGAGTAGCTTTTTGGACAATCCCTTGATCAGAATACGCTTCCGAACCCATAGCGTCTTTCGTTGCTGGAAGACCAAATAAAATGATTGATGGAATTCCAAGTGACACAACCTCATCCAGTTCAGTTGCAAAGTGGTCGAGTGATTTTTGGAAAACACCCGGCATAGAAGCGATTGGATTATTGATGTCTTCCCCATCGATAACAAAAATCGGATAGATGAAATCCTCTTTCCGCAGAACGGTTTCTCTTACCATAGAACGTAATGTAGTTGATGTACGCAATCGTCTGTTGCGTCTGAATTGTAAAGTGTCCAAAATTACCCTTCCTTTCGCTCCGCCAATTTCTCGACAAGATCCATAAGTGTGTATGTATCGGGCCTGACATGAACGGCAGCGCCAGCTTCTAGCAACGCTTTTTCCGTCACATGTCCGATAGCCCCGATTGTAAAGCCGTTCCAACCTGTCCGCGGAGCCACTTCTTCAGCAAAAACTTCAACTGCCGAAGGGCTTGCGAATAAAACGGTCAACTGCTGTTGTTGTTGCACTAAATTAACGAGTGAATCGATGGAGTCGTTTGCACGCTCCGTCGTATAAACTGTCCATTCATCCACTTCAAAAGGGATTTCCTCTTTGATGGTGACGCCCGCAATTGATCCACGTAGAAAAAGAATGCGGCGGATATCCGTTTCGGCAGGGTTAAACTCCTTAACGAATGTATCTGCACTGAACACGGTCGGGATGAAATCGACTGTAAAACCGATTTTTTCAAGTGCTTCTGCAGTTCGAATGCCCACCGCTGCTATTTTTGCCGGAATTGATTGCGAAGAAACACCATGACGAATGAGTTTAGCACCAAACGCCGCAACCGCACTTTGACTTGTGAATATTAACCAATCATACATCGGACAAGCGGTCAAACGAAGTTCATCTGTCTGTTCCACTAACTCCGCCACTTGAATAAGTGGCAATGAAACAGGCGTCCCTCCGTAGCGCTTCACCAATTCAAAGACATCTTCAGATTTCGGTGTCCCTGTAAAGATGACTGTTTCAGCTAGCAGCGGTTGACGATCACGCATCCATATCCGCCTTCACTTTCTCAATGACTTCTGAAGCCCCTTCGGCACGCAATGTTTTCGCAACCTCCATACCCGCTTCAACGGGGTCCGCACTCGAGAAAGTCTTTTTAAATATTTGTTTTGCATCAGGAGAAGCGATATAGCCCGTCAATTCGACTTCGCTACCGTTATATTGCGCAAATCCGGCGATTGGAACTTGGCATGAGCCATCCATTTCAGTTAGGAAAGTACGCTCTGCTTCAACTTCTTTCCATGTTTTTTTATCCGTTAATTTCGCAAGTTCTGCAAGCAACTCCTTATCGTCAAAACGGCATTCAATTGCCAGTGCCCCTTGACCTACTGCTGGGATACAATCTTCGACGGACATATATTCCGTAGTCACATCGGCGCTCCAGCCCATTCGATTCATACCGGCAGCCGCAAGAAGAATCGCATCATATTCACCGTCAACCATTTTTTTAAGACGTGTATCGATATTGCCGCGAATCCATTGGATGTCAAGATCCGGGCGCAGAAGTAGCAATTGTGAACTACGGCGCAAACTAGACGTCCCAACTTTAGCTCCTACCGGTAAGTCCATGAATTTCACATGACCATTTGAAATGAATGCATCGCGCGCATCTTCACGAGGAGGAATACAACCGATAACAAGCCCTTCAGGAAGAACAGCTGGCATGTCTTTCATGCTATGTACAGCGAAATCGATTTCTTTATCGAATAATGCCTGCTCAATTTCTTTTACGAAAAGCCCTTTACCGCCAACTTTCGATAACATAACATCTAGGATTTGATCGCCTTTCGTAACGATTTCCTTCACTTCGAATTCAAATGGAGCACCGGCAGCTTTCAACTGGTCTATAAACCAGTTTGTTTGCGTCAATGCAAGTTTACTTCTTCTTGAACCTACGATTATTTTTCTCATATTAATTAATCCAACCTTTCATTAATAACCAGATTTATAACCAGAAATGAAACTCAGATAACTTACTGCCAAGGAAAAAATTAATAATAACAAAGAGGAATGCAAATACATTCGCCCATGCGAAGTCATTACCTGTTAGTTTGCCACTCCGCTTCAAGAATAATACAGAACCATAGACAGCAAGTAAGATAAATGACCCAATAATTTTCATATCAAAAAATGACCACACATCAAGCGCAACAATTGCCCACTGCACGCCGAGAACGAGGCTAACAAATAGGAATGGGATGCCAGTGTAAAGTGATACCCTCATTCCTATATCCGTTTGATGAAGAGAAGGAAGCCTGCTAAATTGTTTCGTCCATTTCTTTTTCTTCAATACTTTATAGACGAGAAGATAAAGAATCGAAAAAACGAAGGACATCGCAAATGCCGCGTAGGACAAAATTGCGAATGTAATATGGATGAATAACAGCTCGGAAATAAGCGCTTCCCCTATCGGCGACTGTTCAATTTGTTCAGGTGCAAATGTATGAATCGTCATGAAAATGAAACCAATCACATTTAAGAAAAAGACAGCGTGACCAACTTTGTAAAACAGATGCAAGATAATTGATAATGTAATTAAAAGCCACGCGTAAAAATAGATCCCCTCGAAAAGAGTGAGTATCGGGAATCTTTGCCATTCAATCATATACATCACGAGAAAGAATGTTTGTAGAAAGTAGACGATGGTTAAAATCCAAAAAGCGCTTCGATGAGCGATTGTATCCTTATTCAAGTAATCTATAAAATAAAAAACGAGACTTACTGCATAGAGCACGACCATCACTTCATGCAGCCTCGCCATCAGCATATCAGCCATGATAACTTCTCTGCCTTTCCGAACTAATAGAGGCGTTTCTGCATCTATAGTGTATCACACTGATGCGGAAACGCCTCTTTGACAAACGTTCAAAATGTCAAATCCGGTTGTACCGTCGCATGTCTTTCCGCTTTGGCCTTTAACCGTTCTTTCGCTTGTTTTGCAAGCAATTCTTTCTCTTTCACAACGTCGTCATCGATGCCAAATATCTGTTGGAAGAGCTCCAGTTTTTCAACTGATTTTGAATCCATCGCTAGTTCTTTTGCTTGCAAGATGGGGTCCTTCAGTAGTTGGTTGACAATCGATTTCGTGTGTTTACTCAAGACTTTTTTCTCACGGTCCGTCAAATCAGGCATTTTGTTTTCAATACTCGCCATCGTCTCCATTTGGATGCGATGTGCTTTTTGGCGAAGTGCCGAAATGACAGGGACCACTCCAAGTTGGGCAACCCATTCCTTGAATACGACAATCTCCTGTTCAATCATAAGGCCAATTTCTTCGGCAGCGCGCTTTCTTTCCGCAAGATTTGCTTCGACAATACCCTGCAAATCATCGATATCATACAAGAATACATTCGGTAGATCGCCGATACGCGGATCCAAATCACGTGGCACTGCGATATCAACCATAAATATCGGCCTACCTTTACGTAATCGCTCTACTAACTGCATAAGTTCGAAGTCGATAACGAAGTCGTTTGCACCCGTTGAACTGATCAATACATCCGCTTCTAGCAGTGTACATTGTAGTTCTTGCATTGATTTCGCGACGCCTCCGAATTTATCGGCAAGTGCTTCTGCTTTCGACAGTGTTCTGTTTACAACTGTCACTTTGCTCGCACCACTTCCGTGCAAATTCTTAACAGCTAGTTCACCCATTTCGCCCGCTCCAAGAATGGCCACATGCTTTTTATCCAATGTGCCAAAGATCTTTTTGCCGAGCTCTACAGCTGCATAGGAAACGGAGACAGCGTTATCACCAATTGCCGTTTCTGTATGCGCTTTTTTCGCAAGTGTTACCGCTTGTTTGAATAACTCATTGAAAAAAGTACCTGTCGTACCGATCGTTTGACCTTCAAGGAAACTGTCCCGCACTTGGCCTAAAATCTGCGTCTCACCAAGAACCATGGAATCGATACCTGCTGAAACGCGCATTAGATGCTCAATTGCACCATCATTTTCCATGATAATAAGATGCGATGAGAATGATTCCAGGGGAATATCGAACCATTCAGCCAAGAAGTTTTTCACATAATAGCGGCCCGTGTGCAGCTGATCGACAACGGCGTAAATTTCAGTTCGATTACATGTCGATATAATAATATTTTCTAATATGCTTTTTTGCTGTTGCAATGTTTGCATCGCCTGTGGCAGTTCTGTCTCAATGAAAGATAATTTCTCTCTTATTTCAACAGGTGCTGTCCGGTGATTGACACCGATTACGATTGTATGCATCAGGTGTTCACACCTCTCACGTTCTATTTCACGCTTCCCATTATACCATATAGCGATCACTTTTCTTCCTGGAAATTGTGAACAACATATGACTACGAACGGTTAAACGCAACTATTTATAATAATTATAATCTAAGTCTAACAGCCTTCGAATTCACATGCAATTAATGTGCAAGTCTAACTCAAATTTAGCGGAACTGTGTGACCGATACCTAATACTATACGACAGATTGACTAAATTATACGCCTGAATGAGAAATTTGTACGAAGAAATTAGTATAGTATACGACTGAATAACAACATATGCGTCAACACACTATAAAAAACCCGAAAGACGATGTATATCTCGTCTTCCGGATTTCCCAATTCTACAGTTACATTCTACTTTCAATCTCTTTCCATGCTTCGTCCATACCAATTCCCTTTTCAGATGAAAAGACAATTAACGCATCGTATGGTCGCATTGCAAGCGTTTCACGAACAACTTTTTTATGCTTTTCCCATTTTCCTTTTGGAATCTTATCTGCTTTCGTCGCAATGATGATTGCAGGCATATTATTCTCTACAAGGAAATCGTACATAGCACAATCATCAGCACTTGGAGCGTGGCGTAAATCAACAATTTGAATGACAGCCCGAAGTGGTTCCCGTTCAGTCATATATTGTTGAATGAATTTTCCCCATGTTTCACGAGAAGACTTTGCTACTTTCGCATAACCGTATCCCGGTACATCGACGAAAAATACTTGCTCTTCGATTTTATAAAAGTTTAATGTTTGTGTCTTACCTGGCTTCGAAGAAGTTCGGGCAAGGCTTTTTCTACCAATCATCTTGTTTATGAAAGATGATTTACCGACGTTCGACCGGCCTGCTAATGCAAATTCCGGATACCCTTCTGTTGGATATTGGTCGGGTCGTACAGCACTCATTATCATTTCTACGTTATGGACTTTCATTCGGAAGTCTCCTCCAATGCAATTTCGAGGACCTCTTCTGCGTCAGAAACAAGTTTAAATGTCAGTTCCTCTCGGACGCTTTCTGGAATATCTTCGATGTCGCGCTCATTTTCTTTTGGCAAGATAATCGTCGTCAAGCCAGCTCGATGGGCACTTAATGTTTTTTCTTTCACGCCACCAATCGGTAAAACTCTACCGCGCAGTGTAATTTCACCAGTCATCCCGACTTCACGGCGTACTGGCCGTTTCGTCAATGCAGAGACTAGCGCTGTAGCAATCGTCACACCAGCTGATGGACCATCTTTAGGAATTGCGCCTTCAGGTACGTGGATATGAATATCACACTTTTCATGGAAGTCCGGATCAATACCGAATTCCACCGTTTTCGAACGCACGTAGGACAATGCAGTTTGTGCAGACTCTTTCATAACATCTCCAAGTTTACCCGTTAGGATAAGTTTACCTTTTCCTGGTGATAAAGAAACCTCGATCTGCAATGTATCTCCACCAACTTGCGTATAAGCAAGCCCTGTCGCCACGCCTATTTGATTCACTGTCTCTGCTTGGCCGTACCTGTATTTCTTTTTACCAACAAGAGATTCCAGTGTTCGTGGACTAACCGTGATGCTCTTCTTCTCACCCGTGACAATCAGTTTCGCAGCTTTACGGCAAATACCTGCAATTTGTCGTTCTAGGCCACGTACACCTGCTTCGCGCGTATAATACCTTACAATGTCCTGAATCGCAGGATCATTGATGCGCACTTGCGACTTTGTTAGTCCATGCTCTTTCAACTGTTTCGGTATTAAGTGATTTTTCGCGATAGAGCGCTTCTCAATTTCTGTGTAACCTGCAATTGAAATGATTTCCATGCGGTCACGAAGCGGTCCCGGAACAGCACTTAAATCATTGGCAGTCGCAATGAACAAGACATTCGATAGGTTATAAGGTTCTTCAATGTAATGATCACTGAATTTATTGTTTTGTTCGGGGTCAAGTACCTCAAGCATCGCGGACGATGGATCCCCACGGAAGTCATTCGACATCTTATCGATTTCATCCAGTAGGAACACAGGGTTAATCTTACCAGCTTTTTTCATCGCCTGAATAATTCGACCTGGCATTGCACCGACATAAGTCCGTCTGTGACCGCGAATTTCCGACTCATCGCGGACTCCGCCAAGAGAAATTCGAACAAATTTCCTGCCAAGAGATTCTGCAATAGATCTAGCTAAAGACGTTTTTCCGACACCAGGTGGACCTTCCAGACAAAGAATAGGTCCCCGTAATGAATTCGTTAACTGACGAACCGCCAAATACTCAAGAATACGTTCTTTAACAGCTTCTAATCCATCGTGGTCGCGATTTAAGATTTCTTCCGAGCGACTAATGTCGAGCTGATCTTTTGATGCATCGGACCATGGCAACGTTACGAGCCACTCGATATAATTGCGGATGATTCCACTTTCAGCTGCAGCAGACGGTAGTTTTTCATATCTGTCGAGTTCACGTAACGCGGCTTCCCTAACACCTTCTGGCATACCGGAATTCTTAATCTGCTCAGTCAATTCAATAACTTCCAGACCTTTACCGTCTTTATCACCCAGTTCAGTCTGAATCGCTTTCATCTGCTCACGCAAATAAAACTCTTTTTGCGTTCGCTCCATGGCTTCCCTGACACGTTCATTAATTTTCTTTTCAAGGTTAAGCACTTCTTGTTCATTATAAAGTCTACTCATAAGCCATTCAAGGCGTTCATTGACATTTTTTATTTCAAGTACTTCTTGCTTTGCAACCAATTTAAGCGGTAAATGAGAAGCGACCGTATCTGCCAGTCTTCCCGGTTCTATAATTGAAGCGACAGTGTCATATGTTTCTTCTGTCACTTTTTTCGATATTTTTGAGTACTTTTTGAAATATGTAAGTAGCGTTCTCATTAGCGCTTCTGATTCCGCATCAATTTCCTCATCATCTGGATAACCAATTACTTTAACCACGGGATAAAGATCCGCTTCCTCATAATCCGACCATTCTGCACGTTCAATTCCTTCAATAAGTATGCGATACGTCCCGTTTGGTAATTGCGTCATCGATTTAACAAATGCCAATGTACCTACTTCATACAAATCCTCCGGTTCTGGATTTTCTATACTTATATCTTTCTGCGTAGCAAGAAAAATAAGGTTATCTTGTGCAATTGCGTGTTCAATGGCAAATACGGAGCGCTCTCTTCCAACATCAATATGTAAAATCATCGTAGGGTATACGAGCAGCCCACGAAGCGGCAACAATGGTATATTGTTCAATTTATTAGTTGACATGCGGAAGTCACCTCCATTAATTATGTATATCTAACTTTTAGGTTAATCAAAGGTTTAAAAAAAGCTGACATCCGAAGAGCGCATTTTCACGCGCGTCATCGGAGTCAGCTTCATCCTTTAGGCGTTACGCCGAGTCTTTCTCATTATCCAGACGAACCCGGGTACCGTCCGCTGTTAAAAGAATTGGATTTGATTGCCCCAAGACGGAGTCTTTAGTAATGATACACTCAGTCACTTCTTCAAGTGAAGGCAGTTCATACATTACGTCGAGCATGATATTCTCGATAATTGAACGCAGACCACGAGCACCCGTTTTTCGTGTGATTGCCTCTTTTGCAATTTCAAGCAAGGCATCATCTTCGAATCGTAGTTCAACATTGTCAAGTCCAAACATTTTTTGGTATTGTTTCACAATTGCGTTTTTTGGAAGCGTCAAAATCTGATACAGCGTATCTTCGCTCAACTGTTCCAAACTTGCAAGAACAGGTAAACGACCTACGAATTCTGGTATCAAACCAAAACGTTGAAGATCTTCCGGAATCAGTTTAGCAAGGTAAGACTCCTCTTCAATAACCAAGTTCGGCTCAGCACCGAAACCAATTACTTTTTGCCCGATACGACGTTTAATAATTTCTTCGATTCCGTCGAATGCTCCCCCAACAATAAAGAGAATATTCGTCGTGTCGATTTGGATAAATTCTTGATGTGGATGTTTACGACCGCCTTGTGGGGGCACGCTCGCAACTGTTCCTTCAAGAATTTTAAGAAGTGCCTGTTGGACGCCTTCCCCTGATACGTCACGTGTAATGGACGCATTTTCGGATTTACGCGCGACTTTATCGATTTCATCAATATAGATAATCCCTTTTTCCGCACGCTCGACATCATAATCTGCAGCCTGAATGAGTTTCAATAGAATGTTTTCTACGTCTTCTCCAACATATCCCGCTTCCGTCAAAGATGTAGCATCCGCAATTGCGAAAGGTACGTCGAGGATTCTAGCAAGTGTTTGAGCAAGTAATGTTTTACCGCTCCCTGTTGGTCCGATTAAGACGATATTGGATTTCGATAGCTCGACATCATCAATTTTACTGTTTGAATTAACACGTTTATAGTGATTATAGACAGCAACTGAGAGTGATTTCTTTGCACGGTCCTGTCCAATAAGGTATTCATCGAGTATACTTTGTATTTCTTTCGGCTTTGGAACGTCTTTAAGCTCGAAACCTTCTTCGAGTCCGACTTCCTCTTCAACGATTTCAGCACAAAGTTCAACACATTCGTCACAAATATAGACGCCTTGACCAGCGACTAACTTACGAACTTGTTCCTGGGATTTCCCGCAAAAAGAACAGTTCAAGTTATCTTTTTCATCGTTAAATTTGAACATTATGCTCACCCCTATTCAAGTGACAATCTTACAAGATTCCCCGATTTTTATCAACTAATTAGAATTCTTCCTATTCAAGAAGGTTGTTCTATGTCTTTCTATGAAAAACAAGGTACGGTCTTCCGTACCTTGTCCTTATTTCACTTTATTATTCAGTAATCTTTGCGTTTTCAACAAGGAATTCAACCGTTTTATTGAAACGTAGGTCGTTTTCAAGAACCGAAGTTCCACCAAGTGTTGTTTTGATTTGCTCAACATCCATACCGAATTGCGCGGACATTTTTTCAAGTTCTGCATTCAGGTCTGCTTCTTCAACTACGATGTTTTCAGCTTTACCAATCGCTTCAAGTACTAGTGAAACACGAACACGGTTTTGTGCATCGTCTTTCATTTGTGAGCGAAGTGCCGCTTCATCTTGTCCAGAGAACTGGAAGTAAAGCTCAAGGTTCATACCTTGTGATTGAAGACGTTGTCCGAACTCTTCCATCATACGTTCGATTTCAGAATTGATCATTACTTCAGGAATTTCGACTTCCATATTTTTCGCAGCTGCTTCGACAAGATCGTCACGAAGTGCTACTTCAGATGCCGATTTTTTCTCTTCCAAAGTAGCTTCTTTTAGCTTCGTACGCAATGCTTCAAGACTTTCTACTTCTTCATCAATTTCTTTTGCAAGTTCGTCATCTAGTGCTGGAATTTCTTTTGATTTGATTTCATGAAGTTTCACTTTGAAAATCGCTGGTTTACCAGCAAGTTCTGCTGCATGGTATTCTTCTGGGAAATTCACTTCAACGTCTTTTTCTTCGCCATTTTTCATGCCGATCAATTGTTCTTCGAATCCAGGAATAAATGAACCTGAACCGATTTCAAGGTCGTATCCTTCAGATTTTCCGCCATCGAAAAGTTCGCCATCGACAGAACCTTCGAAATCGATTTTCACTGTGTCACCATTTTCAACTGCGCCGTCTTCTTTAATAGCTAATTCAGCGAATTTTTGTTGACGATCTTTTAGTTGCTCTTCGATTTCTTCGTCAGTAACTGTTGTTTCCTGACGTGTTACTTCAAGGCCTTTATAATCGCCAAGTTTCACTTCTGGCTTCAATGTAACAACTGCTTTGAAAATAAGTTCTTTTCCTTTTTCCATTTGCTCGATGTCGATTTCAGGACGGTCGATTGGTTCAACGCCTGCTTCGTCAAGAGCATTTGAATATGCTTCTGGAAGGATGAAATCAAGTGCTTCATTGTAAAGTGATTCTACGCCATACATTTTTTCAAACATTTGACGTGGCATTTTCCCTTTACGGAATCCTGGTGCTTGTATTGTTTTCACAACTTTCTTGAATGCTTTATCAAGACCCACCGTTACTACTTCTGCGGGTACTTCTACTGTTAGAATCCCTGTGTTTCCTTCTTGCTTTTCCCATTTAACTGACATAATTAAATACCTCCGAATCGTTTTGGCCAATATCTTTTGTTACGTATATACTCCATTGACAACCATTTCAGTATATCATAGTCTCTTCATCTTTCAACAGATTTCGCACTTTGTTAAAGGTCCGAATCGTTGTCAATCTGTTGAATAAGTAAGTTCAGTGCTGTCTTGGGTAACTGCTCACCGGAAAACAGACTTTCTATGTAGTTTACATAGGCTGTTGCGACTTCTTCTGCTTGATACGTCCCCCAGCCGAAAGGGAATGCAGTAATTGCAAATTTCTCAATGAGACCTTGCGCCATTTCTAATCTAGATGGATCCTGCAGTAACATACGATCCACTGCTTCAAGAACTTGTTTCGTTACATCATCTTGCCCAGGTAATGTCATAACCGCTGGAACAACACTCTTCTCCCAGCCAAATTTCCGGACTGTAAGTTCCTCAGTATGCCCTGTTTGATGCAGTAGCGTCAACGCGAACGTAATGGCTAGCGGTGCCACATCGTCCCGTCCTACAATTTTCTCAAGTAAAGGGACTAAGTCAGTTAGGTCACTACCCTCAAGCGAAGCCAGCGCATACTGTTGTGCCAGTGCATCCATCTTCATGAATTCGTCCAGTGTGAATAATTCCATTAGATAGCTGGGCTCATCCTGTGCATAGCGCTCAGACAAACGACCATTCAATTCCCGCAGATAATTGAATTTGATTAGCATATCAGGCGGAACGACTCCTTCATCAATTAACGCACCAATTGTCATTTCAACTTCATCGTACTCCTGCAGCTGAATGCTAATTGTCAAATACAGCTCCATTGCATCGACGTAATCGGCGGTTCCGCTATGAAGGAGCCTTGCTGCAATTTCTTTTGCACGTTGAAAGTCTTTTGTTTCGTAAAGGGCAACAGCGTATGGTCCCAGAAATTCCGGATTGTCAGGTTCATATACAATCGCCTGGTCGAATGCTTCCACCGCTAATTCATAGTTCTCCTGTTCAACGGCTACATGGCCATTTTCAACAAGCTTTTCAAATGTCCCTGGAAAGACGATTACATTTTCTTTTTTCCTGAGTCTTCCGTATTTCTTTCTCAATACGCACACCTTCTTTCATCATTTCCAACTATATCACAGCGATTTCCGTTTTAACATTGATAGTTGGTCAATTAGGTAAAAAAAGTCGATTGGCTATTCCGTAAAACAGTAAAGCGTCACCCGACTGAAACTTGGGTGACGCTTTCACAAGGATTTGAAACACCTTGGTTGTATTTGATGAAATAAAGAATGCCATTGAATTCGCTTCGGCTACCCCTTGTAAGGCGCCTTTGCTTAGTTTATATAGTTATACTATTTTGATCAATATAGTATAGAAGACAGATAGAAGCATTCAAAACTCGAAAGACTTCCGTAATTGAAATGCCTTAAATCGTCGTGATTACTGACCGATACCTTCTGATTTTATTACTTCATCCACTCTAGCCATTAATGCCTCTTCATCTTCACCATCAGCAATGATTTTAATATCGGCTCCAGCTGAAATACCCAGCGACATAACGCCCATAATCGATTTCAAGTTCACTGTCTTTTCCATGTACGCAAGTTTCACATCTGAAGTAAATGGTGTCACTGCTGAAACTAATACGGATGATGGACGAGCGTGAAGGCCCTCGTTGCTAGTAACTTTGTAATTTTTCTCAATCATTTTAAACTCTCCCTTTTTATTAAATTAGTCTAATCTAGTTAAAACGTAATGCGCTTGCCATAAGTAGTAATCATTTGCTCATTATGTGCTGAGCTCCCATCCAAATTTGCACTTTTAAATATTGGAGGTTCTATACCACTGTCAATCATCATACCAATCACACGACTGAATGTCGCATGAAGAAGCATATTCGCAATGACACCAGAAGCTGGAGCGTAAGGCATCCCCTCCGACAATAGAAGCCCATCCCCAACCGTTACATGCGTATTCAAGACAGCTTCCGCAACATCTTCAAGTCTATCTCCTGAGTGGTGTTTGGACGGCTGTTCAGACGCATTGTAGTAAAGAGACTGGAGAGATACAACATAAGCCCCAGACTCTTTTGCAATGTGCGCTACATCTATTGGTACCACATTTCGTCCGGAAGTTGAAATAATAATGATTACATCTTCAGGAAGAATGTCTAGCTGATCCGCAAATGTTTGGGTGAACTCAGGATCTTTTTCATTCGTAGATGCCTGTGAAGCTCCATTATGAAGCATCAGCGACTCGACAATAATAGGTCGTACAGGTACTAAACCGCCCGCACGAAAAAACGGCTCCTCAGCGATTAAGTGAGAATGTCCTGAACCGAATAACTGAACAATACCGCCAAGCGTAAGGCGTTTCGTCATCTCTGCCGCAATGTTCTCAACAGAGTGCTGTTCTTCTTGAATAACTTTTTTCATCAACGATTCGATTTCCTTGAAATACGCATTCATACCATCATCTCCGAATCTCACTGATAAATTTATAACGATCTGCCCGATATGTACTTCGAACAATTTCAATCGGAACATCGTTCGATAAATAACTGATTCGTTCTATCATCAAAACTGCTGAAGGCATACAAATTTGAAGGAACTCTGCATCTTCCTTTTTCACTAGCACAGCTTCCATTCGTTGCGAGGCATGGCTAATCATCAGTCGTTTATCCTTTTCAATAAACGAATAAAGTGATCCTTCTATGTTATCCAATTCAAGGTCCGGGACGAGCTTGACGGGAAGATAGGATCTTTCAATTGCCATCGGTTTATCGTCCGCATACCTAATTCGCTTTACGATGAATACTTCTTCATCTTTAGTCAACTGTAACTCATGCGCAATATCCATTTCAGGTATCACTTTTTCAAAACTAATAAGTTTGTTACTAGGTTTCATCCCGCGTGACAGCATATCTTCTGTAAAGCTTGTAAGGCCACTAAGAGGCTGTTCAATCTTGGGCGTCGCCACATAGGTTCCGCGCCCCTTTTCACGATAAAGGAGCCCTCCATTTACTAGATTCGTAATGGATTGGCGGACAGTCATACGACTGACGCCAAACGTATCCGTCAGTTCACGTTCGGAAGGGATTGCCACACCAATTACAAACTCTCCCTGCAGAATTTGATTTTTTAAATAGTCCTCGATTTGGACATACATGGGTACCGGCGACTGTTTATCTAGCATAGTACTCACTTCCCTTATGATTTAACCAGTTGGTATGCATCCTGATCAACAAGAAGTGTAACATCCTTGTGATTCCACAAAAAAGAGGCCGGGAAACTTTCACTCACATTTTTACTCAACAATGTTTTTACAGCTTCCGCTTTACTTTTTCCGGATGCCAATAAAATAATCTTCTCGCTTTTTAATATCGATTTGATGCCCGTGGTAATCGCATGGGTCGGGACTTCGTCAATTGATGGGAAGAAGCGCGCGTTGCTTTCTCGGGTTGATGAAACAAGTTCAACGACATGTGTCAGGCTGTTCGAATCTGTTCCCGGTTCGTTAAAACCGATATGCCCATTCGTACCAATCCCCAATACTTGCAGATCAATCGGCCCTACGCTATCAATCACTTGTTCATAACGCAAACATTCTTCTTCCGGCGAATCAGTAGTCCCATCCGGAATATACGTATTTCCAGTTAAAATGTCAATCTTATCAAATAAGTTATCAGACATAAATGTCCGGTAGCTTTCCGTATGCCCTTTAGCAAGACCAAGGTACTCGTCTAGGTTAATAGTACGCACATTTTTATACGATATCCCGCGTGATGCAACGCCTTCAACCAATCGTTCATACAGCCCCAGTGGCGTTGATCCTGTTGCAAGTCCAAGTACCGAGTGATCATTTTCAAGAATTTGTGCTTCTACCAATTGTGCCGCCTTTTCACTTACTTCATCAAAATTAGCACATACGATTACCTTCATCCTATTACCTCCTTAGTATAAGCAATGTTTCCCCTACAAATAGTCATCTGGACATTCCAGTCCCCATCGATGATTGTAAGATCTGCGTCTTTTCCGGACTCAATTCTTCCTTTATTAGAAAGACCGAGCTGTGTCGCAGCATTTGTAGAAGTCATTGCAACTAATTCAGCTAATGAACAATTTGTAATAGCCTTCATATTCTGCGCCGCGTGTTCCATCGTTAATATGCTTCCTGCAAGCGTTCCATCATGAAGCCGTGCATCTTTATGGGATACCTCCACATCTTGACCGCCTAAATCATAAATACCGGGTGGAAGCCCTTTCGCACGCATTGCATCCGTAATAAGAATAATTCGATTGGCAGTCTTTTGACGATAAGCGAGTTCAACAGATTTCGGATGACTATGAATGAGATCCACGATAATTTCAACTGACATAGAATCCTCTAAAAAGGCAGCTCCAACAACCCCTGGTTCCCGATGATGAAAAGGGCTCATTTGGTTGTATAAATGAGTCACATGACTAGCCCCCACTTCAACCGCACTACGAACGACATCCGATGTTGCATCCGTATGCCCAAGTGATGCAATCACACCACTCTCCGTTACCTCTTCAATGAATGCAAGACCATTTTCCACTTCAGGAGCAACAGTTACAATTTTAATGCGGTTACCGCTCAACTCTTGCCATTGTTCAAAAAGAGCAAAAGACGGTGTCGTAATATGTTCAACTGGTTGTGCACCCGCTCGTATAGCTGAAATAAAAGGCCCTTCCAAATGAACACCTACCATTTCAGCTTGCATTTCATCTGCATTGAATAAACTTGCATTGTGTAATGCCTCAACTATTACATCATCCGACTGCGTCATTGTTGTTGCTAAAAAACTTGTCGTCCCTTCACTAGGAAGCGCACTCGCCAAACCATTCAACGCTTCCGGTGTCGCATCCATTACATCAAAACCTGAAGAACCATGAATGTGAATGTCAATAAATCCAGGCACAACAATCCAATCCTTACCCGCCGCATCGATTCGTATATCTGCAACTTTATTTATAGCAGCAGCAACTTCTATAATTTCGCCATTTTCTATATAAATATCGCCAGACACACTGTCTTTTATTGGATCGGCAATTGTGATATTTGAAATCAACAATGTCTTCATTAAATTCGCCACCCTTTATTTATATTCTTAATTTTCACTATACACTTAACCGGTATAGTTGTCTATACCAGTTAAGAAGCCCAGTAAAACTAATTATATGCGCTTTTTGGGAATGAACAATCAAAAAAAGTAGTGCCAACCAATCGCCTTAGTCTGCACTACCAATCGCATATTTATAACCGAATTCCTCCTATATTATTACCCTACAACGTTCCTCATAAAGTCATAGCTCAAGTATTCCATTTTCTATGGTAATAATAGATCGTCACCAGCACAATAAATTCCGATGCCGGTATTGCGAGCCAGACGCCCGTTAATCCAAATAGCCGTGGCATAATAGCAAGCAAAATTAGCAAAATAACAATTTCCCTTGCTGCAGTAATCCACGTTGCCATACGGATTTGTCCGATGGATTGATAATACGTCATCATGACAAAGTTTGTACCCATGAAAAGATACCCGATAAAGAACAATTTAATACCCGGAATCGCAAGCGCCATCACTTCTTCTGGGAAATCGCCGAACATACTCGCAATTGGAGCAGCTGCAAATTGACCGACGAGCAGGAAGAAAATGCCCGCCCCGAACGCTGTCCCAATAGCCATTCGAACAGTCTTTTTCATCTTGACTTCACTACCAGCGCCACGGTAATAGCTAATCAGCGGCTGAATCGCCGCGCCCATTCCCATAAATAACAGCAGCATGACACTGTGAACATAATTCAATATCGTAAATGCTGACACGCCGGCGGTTCCAGCGAGGTATTCAAACGTGATATTATGCGAAATTGTAAAGACCGAAAACCCGACTTCCGCAAGAAAACTCGGAAATCCAATCACTAATATTAATAGAAAAAGCTTTCGATTGAACTTAAAGCGAACAAAACGCAAATTACTTTTCTTTCTAAAAAAATGCGTGCTCAATATGACAAGTCCCACAAATGCACCAATAACTGTTGCCGCTGCGGCACCCTCTACACCGTAATCAAGAACGAATAAAAACACATAATTCAATCCGATATTGACGATTGCCGTAGCAACAAGTGCAATCATTGACAAATTCGGTCCACCGTCATTTCGCACTAAAATACTAAATGTATTTTCAACAGTGAAGATGAATCCAAACAGTAACATAACCTTCATATAACCTGCTGTGTACTGAAACGTATCGGCATTTGCGCCTAATAAATACGCAAGTTCCGTCCTAAACAGAAAGGCAGTAAGCCCAATCACCATCGTCAAAACAAATATAGAGACAATGGCATGTGAAAAAATAACACGCGCCTCATCCGGCCGTTTAGCACCCATCCTTGCGGAATAACGGGTAGCCGCACCGATTCCGATCCACAGTGACATCGCGACAAAAACTGTATAAACCGGCGCTGCAATCCCAACCCCAGCTAGAGCAACTGGACCTAAGCGATTGCCTACCATAATTCCGTCGATCACAATATTGACAGCCATCAGTAGCATCCCAATCATCGACGGGATTAAATACCTCAAAAAAGATTTCCCAACAGATTCCGTATCTAAACGATTTATTACTTGTTCCTTTTTCATTACCAATTCAATTCCTTATCTCTCATCGTTTTATAAAACACGAAAACGATTTTAGTTTTTATAGTTTCATCAATCAAAAAAATAGACTGGCAGTTGAAATGCCAGTAAGCTCACCTTTATTTTGCCTTCACCATACCTGTCAGTAACACATCCACAATCGTCCCGTACGCTTCCGCAACAGAAATACTATGTTCTAAAAAAAACTGTCGGTCGAGCGTTGCATTCGAAGCCTCGATAATCAGTTTCATCAGCAAATCGATATTCCGATCCACAATGACACCTGTTCGGATCCCTTCTTCAAGAAGCCCCTTCAGATCATCCCACTGATGCAACTCACTATTCACCCGTTCCCACTGTGCAGGATAGGTCCGTTTTAATTGGTCTAAAATCCGGAGATCGTAAAACTCATTGTATTTTGGCAGAACGACAATCGCCTTACGGATCTTTTCCGGTAGTGTAAGTTCAGGATTATCGATAATCAGGCGGGTCTGTTCATCAAACTCGTTGAGTGTCAAATCGAGTATTGAATCCAAAATATCGACCTTGGATGAAAAATGCTCATACAACGTACGCTTGCTAATTCCGAGACGCCTTGCTAAATCATCCATCGTGAACTTAATGCCATTATTTCGCGTTTCTTCAATAAATGCATTGATGATTCTTGTTTTCAAATTTCGACCTCCCCAGAAACTAAAAATCCCATTTTAGTTTTACTGATTTTATTATACAATATCTGCGGGTTGAATACCCCTGATTCTAGTAGGTTATTGAGTTCAAACGCTAAATCTATAAATACTATAAAATTTTCACCATTAATTTTTCATCATTATCATCCACTTCACCATTGAACTTAAAGTCGAATTTCTGATACAAGTTGATTGCTGACTGATTACCAGCAATGATGCTTAAATAGATTTCATGACAACTATACTCTTGTTCTAACCGTTGAATTAATGCTTTTAACATGATGCTTCCTAATCCAAGACCTTGATGTTTAGCATCGATTAAAAATCGATCCAACCACACTCGTCCATTTATTCCTTCTTCAGGAAAAAATCCATACATAGCAAAACCAACTAAATTTTTTTCCCAATAAAGGCCTACTGGTTTAAAGTTGCTGCATGCCTTTGCCTCATCTAAACATTGTTGCGGCGTTTCAATAAATGACTGTTGTTCTTCATTTATATGCAATTTTAAAATATCGTTTATATTGTCGTTCGTGACTTCATTTATTATTACTGTCATCATTTTGCTCCTTCTATATGAACCTGCTTTAGCATTAAGGAATGCCTCACGCCCCGAAAAACTATAAAACCCATTTTAGTTTTTCTAGTTTTATTGTACACTATTTGCGCGGTGAATGTCTATTGAGTCCGATTGTAAAGGATAAAACGGCAATAATAGTAGTAAATAAATAAACGTCACGCCAGAGTGAAAACTCCATGCGTGACGTTTATTTATTTCATAACATTGTCAGTAATGAACCACCGATAGCTCCTGTAACCACAATAATCCAAGGCGGAAGCTTCCAATAAGTAAGCATACTAAACAATAAAGCAGCTAAAGCAAAATCAACAGGCGCTAAAATGGAACTCGTCCAAATAGGGAAATAAAAAGCAGATATTAATATTCCAATAACTGCTGCATTCACACCCATGATTGCTCCTTTAACCTTAGGATTGCTTCGTAAACTATCCCAAAAAGGGAGTGCGCCGAGAATAAGTAGGAATGCAGGTAGGAATACCGCAAACGTAGCTACTAAACCACCTTGCCAGCCCTTCATTACCGTTCCTAAATAAGCTGCAAATGTAAATAATGGACCTGGCACCGCTTGTGTAGCACCATAACCAGCTAAGAATGATTCTTCGCTTATCCATCCAGTTGGTACAAATTCCTGTTCTAATAAAGGCAAAACAACATGACCGCCACCAAAAACTAAAGCACCTGACCGATAAAAACTATCGAACATAGCCACCCAGTAGGATCCAGTTACTTCCCTGATGACGGGTAGTAGAAAGAGTAAACCGAAAAATAGCAGTAAACAAATCACTGAAACACTCTTAGCAATTGGAAATTTTGAACTCACTTCATCATTTCCTTCGTGTTGCTTGAACAGAAGGAACCCCGCGAATGCAGCGATTAAAATGACGCCTACTTGAGCAAAAGCTGTTTGCAAAAAAAGAGTACCTATTAACGCGAAAAGGGCAATGGATTTTCTTGTTAAATCTGGTGTCAAATTTTTAGCCATTCCGATAATAGCATGCGCAACTACCGCCACTGCTACGATTTTCAAGCCATGTATCCATCCAGCATTTCCGACATCGAACCCTGTGAGCAACAAGGCAAATAGAATAAGTGCAATAACTGAAGGCATCGTGAACCCGATGAAGGATATAATTCCACCCAAAACGCCCGCCCGCATAACACCTATACCAATACCTACCTGACTACTAGCAGGGCCTGGTAGGAACTGAGCCAGTGCAACTAAATCTGCATAACTTTTTTCATCCATCCATTTTCTTCTTCGTACATATTCTTCATGAAAGTACCCCAAATGAGCTGTTGGCCCGCCAAAAGAGGTCAATCCAAGCCGTATCGAAACAAAAAATATTTCCAAAAGGGATTTGAATCCCCTATTTGGTTTAGTTTTTTTCATTGTAGACTCCATGCAGACCCCCCTTAATATCGAAGTTCAATATTGACCTTCAACTAGATAAATGTACCACTTCAAATAATACATTCAAGATGTAATCAAGATATTTTACATACTCTTAACATATTTTTCATCAATTAGTATCTGCTAGTTTCCTTTCCCTTGATTAACATCAATTACATACTGACCACTACTAGCTACTCCCTCGTATTACTTTATCATCAAAAAAAATAAATAGCATCACCTAACATAGGGATGCTAATGCGTGTATAAAAATGGTGTTATTGTCTCGTTACTCCATACTTTGTACGCTTATGATATCCGCCACGGCTATTGTCTCTGAACCGGACGGGCTCTCTAGGACAATGCACATCCTCCGCAAATCAATGTCTTCAAGTATCCCTTGATGCTGAATAATTCGCCCACTACCCCAAGTTTTAATTAGCGTTTCACATTGCCTCTTATACGCTAATTCAAGCTCTTCTTGAATCGATTGAAGATCCCACTCGTTCAGTTCTGGTCTTTCAGTGTAATTATCCTGATCCATCCATTTTCGTAGCTCTCTTACATGTTCCGACAGCATCATCGCTGTCCATTTAACATTCCCTCGGTCTCGAATCATAATACCCCTCCTATCCTTGATGCCCACCGACTAATGTAGACCGCTTAATAGCTGTTCCTGCATCAGTAAGCGACACTGCCCTTACTATAGCGGTGGAGCCATACCGGCTACGAATAGTATCCATCGTTGTGCCAAGTTTTCGTACTTGCCATTTTTTCGTGTCAAATAAACTTAATTGCATTGAACGCTCATCTTCTAACTTCGTAATCGAAACGGATACTTGTCGCACGGCTTGACCGTTATGGTTTTCATCCAACAATTCTTTGCAAACGTCGTACATTTTCATCGTGTCATTTGTTGCTTCCTCAATAGTACGAGAACGACGAAATCCACCTCCAAAAGCATTTTTACTATACCCGATACCGAGCGATATCGTGCGTCCGGCCTTGTATTCTTCTCTTACTCTTCTGGCGACATCCTCGCACATCTCTAACAGGACCACGTTTACTTCTTCTCGCAAATTATAATCACGCATTAGAATTTGACTCTTCCCATAACTAACCTGGCCTTTAAGGATTGGCGCACCCATCTCGGATAGGTCTATTCCCCATGCGTGATGGAATAACTGATTTCCCATTACTCCAAATTTCTTTTCAAGGCTTTGTAAATTGGCATGAGCCAGGTCACCAATCGAAAAAATCCCCATATTGTTTAACGTTTTTTCCGTTTGACGCCCAATCCCCCACATTTTACTTAATGGAGAAACTGGCCATAGTTTCTCCGGTACATCCTTAAAGGCCCATTTCGCAAAGCCTGTATTCTTTGCTTCTAAATCTAGTGAAAGCTTCGCCATTAACATGTTCGGCCCCATACCAACCGTTGAAGGTAAACCTAGCGTTGCAACTATTTCCTGTTGAATAACTTTAACAGTTTGCACTGGATCGCCCCACAATTTTTCGGTTCCAGTTAAATCAATAAAGCTTTCATCGACACTGTACACATGAATCGCTTCAGCTGGAACGTATTTATGAAGTAGACAAGTAATAGCCATCGACATTTCGAGAAAATAGCTCATTTTTGGATTGAATAGCCTGATGTCAGGATGTTGTGGAATTTCGTACATACGAGTACCTGTTTTGACGCGAAATCTTTTTTTCATTGAAGGCGATGCTGCAAGCACAACAGATCCTTTTCGTTCAAGATTCCCAACGACCGCAATCGGCACCCTTTGAATATCTAAATTGTGTAATGAAGCCATGCAGCTCGCGTAAAAACTCATCATATCAATACAGGCGATATTTCGGTTTGGAAATTTACCGTAATCCATCATATAACAATCCGCTCTTT
>CAZWAW010000033.1:17214-27328 GCA_964632025.1 uncultured Sporosarcina sp. | reverse complement strand
ATAACTTGGCTAGTCTCTATTCGAAAAAAAGAAATACGTTTTCTGAAAGCCAAGTAAGGTAAGGGATTAGGTAGTCGATTTCAAATTTTGAACAAAAGCGTTAATCATACGATTATTTTCAATCTTAGATATGGCTATTAATTAGCTGTATCTTTTTTTTTGCGCTTATAGATAGAACGCTTTACTAACTATCCAATCTCTTCTGCAAAAAGTATTGCTTAAACCCCTTTGGATGATCTTCAATTACAGCTAGTCCTCTTTTACCTAATTGACTGGCCCGTATATGTCTATGTATTTTCCACTGTAAGCATCCATGACAACGGTAGGTTCTATGCCCTGATACTTTATTGTTATTTCCCACTGTTGTCTATTTGTCAATTTATTAAAAAAACCATTTTTCTTCTCTAAATGGACATTAATGTTCTCTGGGGGTATATCCCTTAGCTCTACATAAGGAATCGAAACTTTTAACTCCTCAGGTGGAGTTTGCAAATGCCCAACTGCTTTTATTGTCGCTTCACTTGTACTCATAATAGGTATTTGATAAAAATATAAAAAACAAATCGCCATAATAATAAGTAACCCCACAATTATTCTTTTCAAAAGTAGTATCCCTCCCACATCGTACTTTTTTGAACGCCTTAACGATATTCCAATCACTCTTCTCCCCTATTACATATTTAAAAGTTAAGTTATCGTAAGTAATATTGACTTATTTTCTCAAGATAGGGTTACCGTCCCTTCATTTGTGAATTAATTCTAATTAATAAAGTCCTGCATCCCTTAATGAATGATTTAATCCAAAAGTTCTAATCACCTCTGACGATACCATCTGAATTCAGAGTTATCAATTAGACTAAGTAATTAATTATATTTTCACGTATACTAGAAAATGGTTCGACCAAAATCGTATAGACACTTGTCTTACATAAGGAGTGAGAAAATGACAATATCTACAGAAAATATAATTGAGGCTTTAAAAGGTGTGCTCAAGGATGAGCAAATCTCCATCAACGTAACCGTAAGAGAACTTCATGGCCGGGATGAATCCTATCACGCGGCAAGTCTTCCGGATATTGTTGTTTTCCCCGAATCGGCTGAAGATGTAAGTAAAGTAATGAAAGTATCGAAAGAATACCAGGTTCCAGTCATCCCATTTGGCCTAGGTTCAAGCCTGGAAGGACATGTAATCCCTTCTAAGGGAGGAATCACGATTGACTTTTCATTGATGAGTAAAATCCTAGAAGTACGAGAGAATGATTTCCTAGTAAAAGTACAGCCTGGCGTAACCCGTACACAGTTAAATAAAGAACTGAAAAAGTATGGCCTTTTTTTCTCCGTCGATCCTGGAGCGGATGCAACACTCGGAGGAATGGCCGCAACAAATGCAAGTGGAACAACGACCGTAAAATACGGTGTTATGCGTGATCAAGTCCGTGATTTGGAAGTTGTAATGGCGGATGGAACAATCATTCACACCGGCAATATGGCTGCAAAATCTGCATCCGGGCTCCATTTGAACGGCCTTTTCGTAGGCTCTGAGGGTACGCTTGGCTGCTTTACGGAATTAACACTTCGTGTATACGGCATTCCGGAGCATGTCACAGCTGCACGTGCTTCCTTCCCAACTGTCAATGATGCAGTGGAAGCTGTCGTGTCCATTCTACAAGCCGGTATTCCGATTGCGCGGGTTGAGTTGGTCGATGAACCCTCTATAAAACAGGCGAATCTTTACAGTGAAACCAATTATAAAGAAAAACCGACGCTGTTCTTAGAATTTCATGGCAATGAAGCCGGATTGAAACAAGACGTTGATTTCACAAAAGAAATTGTGAAAGACCATCATTGTGAAGACATCGAATTCGAAACGGACAATGCCGGACGCAACAGGCTGTGGGAGGCGCGGCATAATTTAGCCTATGCCTTTATCCACGGCTATCCTGGTAAAAAGATGATGGTAACAGATGTTTGTCTTCCCATTTCAGAGTTAGCAGGTGCAGTCGAACATGCTCGCGAAACCGTTGAATCACTTGGACTCACCGGCGGAATTGTCGGTCACGTAGGCGATGGTAACTTCCATGTTCTGCTGATGATGGACATGAACGATGCCGAAGAACTTGCAAAAGCCGATGAGTTGAATGGAAGAATCGTCATGTATGCGCTCGAACGTGGCGGCACATGCACTGGAGAACATGGCGTTGGCATTGGTAAACAGAAGTATCAGGAACGGGAGCACGGCGCGGCACTTCTCGTCATGGAGAAAATCAAAAAAGCACTTGATCCAGACAATTTATTGAACCCAAATAAAATCGTGAAGATAAAATAAAGACGATATCTGCTTTTGAAAAAACTGTAAGTATGATTCTACGACTAGTTTTTACTTTGTATCCTTTTTCCAAAGGTGCCAAGGTTGGTTATCACCGGCTCGAACAGGTTTATCACCGCCTTGGAGCAGTTTATCACCGGCATGAACAGATTTATCACCACCTTGGAGCAGGTTGTCACCGGCATGAACGGGTTTATCACCGCCTTGGTCAAAATCACCGGAAATAAAAACGATTTCCTCCTGTATAGTGTTAAAATAGAAAAAAAGTCATGGGAGTCGATTATATATGCTAAAAGATCGTTTGTATTATGCAGATCCAAATTGTAAATCATTTAAGGCTCAGACTATAAAAGCGGCGCAAGATGCAGAAGGAAATCACTATGTCGTGTTGGACAATACAGCATTTTATCCAACAGGTGGTGGACAGCCGCATGATTTGGGGACATTGAATGGTATTGCAGTGCTCAATGTGGAAGAAGTGGAGGATGAAATTCGTCATACACTTGCCGAAAGTCCCGGTTCTGCAACTGAAGTAGAGGGTGCTATCGACTGGGAGCGACGCTTTGATCATATGCAGCAGCATGCAGGGCAACATATTTTATCGGCTGCGTTTGTTGAATTATTCGAGTTTCCGACGGTAAGCTTCCATTTAGGAAAAGAAATTGTGTCGATTGATTTGGATGTGGAGAATGTATCTCCAGAACAATTGGATGCGGTGGAAAAATTAGCGAATGACATTATTTTAGAAAATAGACTGATTGAAATAAAATGGGTAACCGAAGATGAACTTCACCACTACCCCCTTCGCAAGCAATTGGCAGTGACAGACGAAATCCGACTTGTCATTATCCCTGATTTCGACTACAACGGCTGTGGTGGTACACATCCAAGTACAACGGGACAAGTAAGTGCGTTGAAGATTTTATCGACCGAAAAGCATCGAGGCAAAGTGCGCGTGCATTTCGTTTGCGGCGGACGCGTGTTACAGCAATTGCAACGAAAAAACCAGGAGTTAGCGGAAACGTCCAGATTATTAAGTGCACCGGACGATGGTGTTGCGGATGCGGTACAAAAGTTGTTGGAAACGAATCATTCACTTGAGATATCATTGGCAGATGCTCAAGAAGCACTGTTAGCATTTGAAGCGCAAGCATTATTGAGCCAACAGGAACAAGGCATTGTGAAAGCACTCTTTACAGATAGAACGGTTCAGCAATTACAGAAACTTGCCCGACTTCTTGTTGCTGAAGCAGATGAAGTAATTGTACTTCTGGTTGCTGAAAACGATAATCGACTACAGTTTGTCGCGGCTCGGGGGGCTGCTGTAGAAACGAGCATGAAGCAAGTTTCGGCCGCTACACTCCCCCTAATTAACGGTAAGGGCGGCGGAAATGATGCGTTTGTCCAAGGTGGCGGTGAACGCTTGGTATCGGCAGAGCAGTTGCTGACTGTCATGGAAGGCTCACGATAACCTTGTGATTCCGTGAATTGATACTAACTTTTAAAAAAACATCCTTGATTCTTTTTTATACAGGCACTAGACTATGAAAGCACCTTAATGAATAGACAATTTCCCAGAAATAATAGGAGGGTACATTAATGCATAAAACAGAAGAAATTTTAGAAGCTAAAAATTACATTCTTAGTAAAACAAAAGAAATTCCTGCAATAGGAATTATCCTAGGTTCTGGACTCGGCGGTCTTGCTGATGAAATAGAAAACGGAGTTGTCATTCCATACGAGGATATTCCTTTTTTCTCGAAATCAGCTGCAGTTGGTCACGCAAATGAATTAGTTATCGGACGTTTAGAAGGAAAAACAGTCGTAGCTATGAAAGGACGTTATCACTTCTACGAAGGATATTCGTTAGATGAAGTTACTTTCCCTGTCAGGGTGATGAAAGCATTAGGCATAGAAAAGTTAATTATCACGAACGCATGCGGAGCGGTAAATACTGATTTTAATCCGGGCGATTTAATGCTAATTACAGATCATCTTAATTTAGTTGGCATTAATCCATTGATTGGTAAAAATAACGATGATTTAGGGACGCGTTTCCCAGACGTTTCTGAAGTTTATAATCGTGAAATGAGAGCAACGGCGTTAAAAGTAGCGCGTGACAATGACATTACATTAAGAGAAGGCGTTTATGGTTGGTGGAGTGGCCCTATTTACGAAACACCTGCTGAAATTCGTATGATCCGTATTTTAGGCGGGGATGCTATTGGTATGTCAACAGTACCTGAAGCAGTTGTGGCGATTCATTCAGGACTGAAGGTCTTAGGTATATCGTGCCTAACGAATATGGCATGTGGCATTCTAGATGAACCACTAAGTCATGAGGATGTCATTAAAGTTGCTGCTCAGTCTCGAAGTGCATTTGTACATTTAATTAAAAACGTCTTGAAAGAGATTTAAAGAAAACAATAAATATGAAAAGCCTTCTGAGAAACTTCTCTCGGAAGGCTTTTCATATGCTTACTAATAGACTTCAAAGTTCTGACCAGTTTGTAAGCCAAATACGCTTTTTTCAAAAGCGAGAACAACACGCCTTACAGGCACTGCATCAAATCCCTGAAAGAGGGTACCGAATTTGTGGATCGACTCCTGTAACACATTTGGACTTACACTATTAATACGAATCCCTCTTGGCATTTCAATGGCCGCTGCTTTAACGAATGCTCTAACGCCGCCGTTTGCCAGTGCTGCTGAAGCTCCTTTCGCAATTGGATCATCCATCATAATCCCCGTAGTTAACGTGAAACTTCCACCATCATTCATATTATCAAAACCTAAAAGCACTAGATTAACTTGCCCTTTCAGTTTGCTATCAATTCCTACATCATTCAACGCCGGTGTCATCTCCGTAACTGCGTCGAAATGAGCACGCCCTGCCGCATTAATTACCGCATCAACTTTGCCGACTTGTTCATACATCTTTTTAATACTCTCTGCTGACGTAATGTCTACAATTACATCAGCACCATTTCGTCCCGCACGAATGACCTCGTGATTTTTCTCCAATTCTTTAGTAACCGCATTGCCAATCGTTCCACTTGCACCTACGACAAGTATTTTAATATGTAATCCTCCTTTTTATAGTGTCTAGCGTCAACTACGTGTTCTTCCATTATACTAATCAAATGCATTACTTATGAAAAGTGTTCCGATTTTGCTTTGTTCTTTAAACAGTTCACCCAAAATACTTCACACCAATCTGGATAATCAGAAGCACAGTTACAATGCGAAGTAGCGGTTTAACATGTTCTGTTTTCAATTTACGAGCGAGACGAACGCCCAGTTGTGCACCACTTATCGAACCAAGCATTAATGCAATCGTGAGCGGCCATATTATTTTCCCCGTTGAAATGTAACTGATTGAAGCTCCGAAACAGCTTGAAAAAATCATGATGCGAGACAATCCGACTGCTCTCAAATAAGAAATTTTTAATCGAGCATACAAGTATAAGGCTAATGTTCCGCTACCCGGACCAAAAACTCCGTCGTAAATGCCAATTCCATACAATGAAGTAGCACTTTTTTTAGTTACGCGAAATGATTCGTCGCCATCAAAATCTGCTTTCCCCAAAAATGATGAGATGAATGCGAAGGTTAATAGAATAATCGCGATTACAATCATCCAATCCTCTTTTAAGAAGGATGCGATAATTCCGCCAGTAATTCCTCCTGCAAGACTAATTGGAACAACCGTAAGTGCTTCTTTGACCGTTACTTCCTTATTCTTATAGATCACAAAAAAACTAGAAAATGAACTCACCGTATTTGATACTTTATTCGCGCCGATTGCCGAATGAACTGGCAGCCCCATCAGTAACATGGCTGGTAAACTGATGAGTCCCCCGCCCCCCGCTAATGTACCAAGCGTTGTTGCAGCAAACCCGATAAAGTAAAGCATAATGTATTCCATATAGCATCCTTCTTTCAGTGAAAACCTCTATATGACTAGCATATTCGACCTCAGTTCATAAGGAAATTCAATTGTATGAATGAAAGTACATTCGAAAAACGAATGAGTTAATCCATATATAGTACTAAAAATACGTGCCTGGACAGTTGATTCTTAGCTACAGGGGATGTACATAGAATGAAAAATGCTCCTTCCGATTTTTCGGGGGAGCGTTTTTCATTCTAGTTAGTTAATCAATAAGCGCGACTGAACCAAACAGTATATTTTGCATCTGTTCCACAATTGATGCATGTCGACTTCGTAGCTGGTGGATTGAATGGGATATTGCGCGTCGTGAATTTCGTTTTTTCTTTCACTTGTTTTTCACAAGCGTCATCTCCACACCAACCCGCAAGTATCCAACCTGGGATTTCTCCATTTTCTGTCGAGTCAGCAATATGTTGCGTTAATTGCTCGAGTGAATCGACATGCGTATGGGAATGCTTTTCACGGAAGGCACGTGCTTTGTCCAATAAGCGTGTTTGCATAGTGTTTAGCGCGCCTTCGATGCAGTCGGCTATAGTTGGAAGATCAACAGATATTTTTTCTTCTTCATCGCGTGCTTTTATTATTGCTTGGTTATTTTCCAAGTCACGAGGCCCTAATTCTACTCGAACAGGGACGCCTTTCAGTTCCCATTCATTAAATTTGTAGCCTGGTGATTGATCAGAATCATCCAATCGTACGCGAATCCCTTTTGCTTTTAATTCCGCATAAATCTTATCAAGTCTTTCCATAATTTCAGGATTCTTTTTCCAAGGTCCTACTGGAATTAATACAACCTGCGTCGGTGCGACACGTGGCGGCAATACAAGCCCTTGTTCATCGCCATGCACCATAATAACAGAACCTATCAATCGGGTAGAAGTCCCCCAAGATGTTGTATGGACAAATTCATGCTTATTTTCTTTATTTAAATACTTAATATCAAATGCTTGCGCGAATTTTGTTCCTAAGTAATGTGAAGTTCCTGCTTGAACTGCTTTCCCATCCTTCATCATTGCTTCGATGGAATACGTATCCACGGCTCCTGCAAAACGCTCGGAAGGTGTCTTTTGACCATCATATACCGGAATGGCCAGTAACTCTTCGACAACTTCTTTATAAATGTTGAGCATTTGCATGGTTTCTTGACGTGCTTCTTCTTCATCCACGTGAGCAGTGTGCCCTTCTTGCCATAAAAATTCAGATGTCCGAATGAACGGCAGTGTTTTCTTTTCCCACCGGAAGACGTTTGCCCATTGGTTAATTAACACAGGGAGATCGCGATAGCTTTTAATCCAATCCGAATAGAGATGCCCAACCATCGTTTCAGACGTTGGTCGAAGTGCTAAACGCTCTTCTAACTTTTCACCTGCAGCTTCTGTAACCCAAGGGAGTTCTGGTGAGAACCCTTCGATATGATCCTTCTCTTTTTCAAAAAACGACTCCGGAATGAGCATAGGGAAATAGGCATTTCGATGCCCCGTTTCTTTAAAACGTCTATCCATCTCGGCTTGGATATGCTCCCAAATCTCATATCCATCTGGTTTGAATGCAATACACCCGCGAACTGGTGTATAATCCATTAAATCCGCCTTTTTAATCGTGTCGATGTACCAGCTTGTAAAATCATTTTTCTGTTGATTTGTCATTAATTTTCGCCTCCTAATATAATAAAAAGCACAAAGTTGCCCTTATAATAAGGACGTCTTTGTGCTGAATGGACGTGGTACCACCTTAGTTTAGCCTAAATCAATTGCGCTTCGGCGTAATTGCATCCGGATTTTGAATTGAGCCTGAGGCCTACAGGATGTAGGTCATGCAGTCGTTGCGACAGGAAGTTGCGAACTTAGACTGCCTTCCTTAACTCCCTTCAAAATCTGTGACATCCGCCGGAGGCTTTAACTTAATTCAGCTGAATTAAATTAAATTCAAGCCCTCTAAACGTTTGGTAACGAAAACGACTCGGTTATGTTGTCATAACATCTCAGTGGTAGGTTTCAACAAGAAGCGGTGATATAGCTTTCAGTAAGTGGCTATATTTTCTGTTTCACAATTCTTGTCTACTTGGTCACATCAAAGATTTCATATTACTTTTAATATATCAAAAACTATCGTTTCATACAACCAGATGGAATTTCATTTTACATATCACACGCATTCGTTTCTCATTACATACAATGACACAGTCCTTTTAGATTCTTATGTTAAAATCCATATTCCTCATCTTTCACTTTCCGAATTCCTACATATGCGTCGACAAGCAACACGGTATCTTCCACTAAGCGCTCCATGCGAAAGAGAACATCATCATTGACGATTTCTTTACGATGGAAATCCTTTTCTTCTATAAACAGATAAGTAGGTACAATATGTGCCTTCATATACGCTAAAATTGGCTTTAACTGTTGTTCCGCCATCAAATAATGCTTCGCTGTACCTGCCGTTACAAGCATACTCACCACTTTATCCCTGAACGCATTGACTGGTAATAAATCAAATATATTTTTGAGCGTAGCCGGAATAGAAGCTTGGAACGTTGGCGATCCAATAATGATTGCATCCGCGGCCATAAGCGTTTCTGTAACATACTTGGTGTCACCCTCGTAGTCCCAATAATTACGCCCGTCACTAAAAACCATTTCAAATTCAGCCAGATCCAGTAATGTAATTTCTGCATCTGGGTATTTTTCATGTGCTATTTTGAGCGTATAATCCATCGCTGTTCTTGTTTTAGACCCTACATTGGAGCCCGATAGTAATACAATTTTCATGCTAGCATCTCCTTATTTTCCAGCTGTATATTTCTTAACTGCTGGTAGTATTTCTGTCGCAATCAATTCGATATTTTTCATGATTTTATCAAACGGTACACCACCGAAGTCAATTTGTGCCATGAACCGCTGTTGACCGAATAATTCATACTGATAGAGCATTTTTTCAATAATTTGCTGCGGACTACCAATCATTAATGCATCGCGCGTGTCCGTTGATTGTGCAAATTGTTGTTTCGGATAGCCGCCGCCTCTTAAAGCCTGCATGCCTGAATTGGCATGTGGGTAATATTCACGCAGCGCATCCTGTGAAGTTTCTGCTGTATAGAATAGGCTCGTTGTTGCAATTGGCAACGCCGCTGGATCAAAACCGCTACGCTGTGCCGCCTCACGATAAGCATCCACCGATACCTTAAAGTTAACCGCTGGACCACCAAGTGTAGTCAGCATCATCGGTACTCCTGCATACCCTGCCTTAATCGCACTCGCGGGTGGTCCTCCTACTGCACGCCAAATTGGCAGATGACCATTTTGTGGTTGCGGTAAAATAGTCGCATTTTCCAATGGTGCCCGGAATTTCCCCTGCCACGTTACGGTTTCCTCATCGTTTATCTTCAGCAGAAGCTCTAATTTTTCTTCAAATAACTCTTCGTAGTCATGCACATCATACCCAAGTAAACTATAGGCCCCAATCCGTGAACCACGCCCTGCAACAATTTCAGCCCGACCTTTTGAAATTAAATCAATCGTGGCAAAATCTTCATAGACACGCACAGGATCAGATACACTTAACACTGTTGCGGAACTCGCAATTTTAATATTTTTTGTTGCCTGGGCAATAGCGCCTAAAATGACCGTATGCGCTTGTGTTGTAAAATGCGTTTGATGACTCTCACCGACTGCGAAAACATCTAGTCCCGCCTGGTCTGCCAGTTTACTCGCTTCAATCAATTCATGAATACGTTGCTCAGCGCTAATACGACTTCCTGTTAAGGGATTTAGTAAATGATCCCCAATCGAATATAAACCAAATTCAAGTCCTTTAGTTGTATCAATACGGTATTT
>CAZWAW010000033.1:0-17114 GCA_964632025.1 uncultured Sporosarcina sp. | reverse complement strand
CCCCAATCGAATATAAACCAAATTCAAGTCCTTTAGTTGTATCAATACGGTATTTCTCCATTTTCATCGTCTCCTTTTCTATGTCCAAACGCCGGTTGTGTCTAGCTCCGGGCGCCCCTCGCTTTTCTTAGTCAATCGGTTGTAATTTCGATTCAATTTCTGCACGTTTTGATTCTAAAAACGGCGGTAAATCTAATTCTTTTCCTAAATTCTCAACCGTTGAATCTACTGTAAATCCAGGTCCATCTGTGGCAATTTCAAATAGAATGCCATTTGAATCACGGAAGTATAAGCTTTGGAAATAAAAACGATCGATAACGCCTGATGAATCGAAGCCACGTTCTTTTACGACTCCGTCCCAATAGCGTAGCTCCTCCTCGTTCTTCACACGAATCGCCAGATGGTGAATGCTTCCTCGGCCCGGTTTCTCACTCGGCCCCTCCAACTGCTTCACGACAATTTCACCAAACGCTTGCCCTGCAACAGACTGATAAATGGCTTCCCTTTCTGAACGAGTTACTTCTACGTAGCCAAACATATCCTTTAATGTTTTAGCTGTTCTGTTCAAATAACGTACTGTTATTTCTGTAGTTCCCATCCCTAAAATACGATGCTCTTTCTCCACAACCGAATCTTCCCAAGGCGACCAAAATTCAGGTATCACTTCGCCATTATTGTTCAGTAAAATCATTCGCAGCCCCTCTGCATCCTCAAATGGCAACGCTGCTCGACCTGCATAGGTTGTAATCTCTCCGTGCGTAACATCTAATTCCTCGAATCGCTCTTTCCAATAAGTTAGACTTTCGAGTGATGGTACAAGTAAGCCTATTTGTGTAATGGCATTTGTTCCACGAGCTGTTCTTCCCGCGTGCGTCATTTCAAAAAAGGATAGCTCTGTACCTGCACTTCCCGTTAAATCTCCATAAAATAAGTGATACATGGATGGACTATCTTGGTTAACAGTCTTTTTCACACGGCGCAAGCCCAACACTTGTTGATAAAAGTGATTAGTCATTTGAGCATTTTTTGTGATCATTGAAATGTGGTGGTGTCCTGGTATTTTGTACATGATAGTTCCTCCTCGGTTTTTAGTTGACTAGTCAAGTGAAGGTGTAAAAAAAATCACTCTGGCGGTAATTCTTTTTTTTGACTATGTTTATGGATGCGTGTCATGAGTGTATATAGTGTTTTCTCTTCTTCTTTTGTTAATACCTCTTCAAAAAATGAAGTTTGAAAGCCCAGTTGAGCTGGCACGGCCTCTTCCAAAATAGCTTCGGCCTTATTAGTGAGGCTAATCATTTTCGTTTTCCAATCCTGCTTACGTACAATATAGCCTTCTTTTTCAAGTCTGGCGAGCATACGGGAAATCCCACCTTGCGTCACCGTCACTTTGTCAGCTAATTCGCTTTGTGTCAGGGGCTGGTATATTTGAATTTGTACAAGTACATCAAATTGTGCCGTCGTTAACTCAAAACGCTTTAAAAAGTCATTCGACAGTTGGTTACTTTGATTTGTAAAACGCATTAAACGTAACCAAATTAACGAGCCAATCGTATTATTACGCATTTTTTTTGCCTCCTCAGCACTAACCTTAATATCACTTTACCACGCAAGTGATAAGGAATCCAGTTAAATGTCTCGAATTAAAGATTTATTAATATAGTTGATATATTATCAAGCCACGTCGGGTACAGCAGATGAATATGATTAGACGGGTGCCTGTCGCCGCAATTCTACTACGTGACAAAAAGCTCAGTCAAATCGGATATGACTGAGCACTTTTTTATACAGTTGAGGTTCACTTGAATAGGCGTCTGTCATTCATTCGAAACCGCTAACACATGACAATAATTTTATGCGGTGTGGTTTGGGCCGGGATACTTCTAGTAGTAGCGCCATAAGCAACAATAAGATTGCGATTTGCAATATTTCCCGTAAAGGTTTGCCCATTTTCCAACAAGATTTGAGTATGCGGAGAAATAGTTAATCTTAATGTGCCGTCGCTACTCTCTAATCGGCTGTTAAAAAAGGATACTTTCACATTTTGATAGGCCGTATCTCTCGCCATCACAAGCGCTCGAAATTGTGGTGGGAATATGAAAGGAGCTGGCGCATTTGCATCATAAAATCCAGTTATCCTATCCCCAACTGCCACCCTTACATGATCTACAAAGTAAGCCGTGGGTGCCACTACGAAATTGACTAACGCCCCATTTCCATTATCTACGGCTATTAATTTATAGCAACCAGCTTCATTATTTTGCCCTATCGAAAAATCATCAATCATTGTTACCGTGCCATTAAAAGCTAGAAAGTTTATCATCCATTTACCTCCGTTGCTAATCAATCTTATTTCTGTATAGACTATGCTATCTTCATATAGATTGCTCGCTAGACATGGAAGATTAGGTAGGCAAGTTTAAAGCCAAAGATCATATGATTCCCTGGCTTTAGCACTTTTATTGAAAGTCGAGTATTATTTCACTTCATTCGTCGCTTCGGCTTGCCTTTGTTTTGGAAATGTTGTTCTTTTTTAAATTTGTTATATTTTATACAAAAAGAAACCATGAGCAATACAGAGGAATCTAGGCAATTTTTAATTGAAAGTGCATTAACAACCTTAAAAACTAATAGCGAATTTAATCATACAAAGGAATATCTGCGGTATGAGCAGGTTTTAGCAGATATGGATTATTATCCGATTACTTAGGGGATTTATGGTGACAGTTACTAATAAGACAGTGACTGTCACACACATACAAGCCCCCCTGCCATTCCAGCGCTTATGATGACGATATGATCGTTGCTGTTCACTGGACCTCTTCCTTTCTGCAAATTAATTAACTCGCCATACTAGTATTACCTTCATAGCTTTATTCCCCCTCCCCCAGCCGTATTAAACCAACTACTTTTACTCTTTTATGCGTGTACTTTTTAATTTTGGGTATATAACGATTAGAGATAAAAATCAATTTAACTTCATTCAGCAAAAAAATTAACCAAGTGAGGGTGGATGAATTTGGCGAATCCCAATGCACAATCCATTAAACAGCAAGCAACATTACCCCCAAGTGCTTTAAAAAAAGTTGCTGATTACACGGAATTTGAATTTGAGACAACCGAACAAGTACCTAAGCTAACCAATATTGTCGGACAACAACGTGGTCGTGCAGTTATGAATTTCGGGCTGAATGTCCGGAAGCCGGGCTTTCATTTATTTGTTTCTGGACTAGAAGGCACGGGTAAAACTTCTTTTGCTCATTCCATCGTGAACGATTTTGCGGATCAGGAAACAAATTTATTTGACTGGTGCTATGTTAATAATTTTGAAGATGGTCATAAACCAAAAGTTTTAAAGCTGCCCGTGGGTTTAGGAAAAAGCTTGAAAAAGTCTATGAAAACCCTTGTAAATGATTTAAAAACGGACATTCCAAGCGCATTTAGCGATGACAATTATCAAAAAGATCGAACGTCTACAATCCGGAAGTTTAAAGAAAAAGGAGAACAGATTTTCAAAGAGACCCATAAAACCGCTTCTGATTATGGATTTGTCATTAAGCAATCTGGTTCAAGCATTCTTACCATTCCGGTCGAAGAAAATGGGCAGCCAATCAGCGAAGAAACGTATCGTGTAATGGATAAACAACGAGTAAAGAAAATCGAAGACGACTCCGCCATATTACAAGAAATAATTATGAGCTCCACAAAAACGCTCCATCATTTAGAAAAAGAATTGAAGAAAACATTAATGGAATTAGACCACCAAATTGCACTCACAGCGATTGGCTATCATATCGATGAGTTAAAAAAGATTTATAAAGATTGTTCTACTGTTATCAACTATTTAAAAGCCGTTAAAAAAGATCTATTAACTAATTTCCACGATTTTCTGAGCAACGAACCCAAACAAGAGGACAATCCATTAGGGGCACTATTCAATGGAGACGATCATGCCTACAAAAAGTATTGCGTCAACCTGCTCGTTGACAATAGCGGAACAAAAGGGGCACCCGTCGTTACGGCAGACAATTCTACTTTTTATAATTTGATTGGCAAAGTTGAATATGAAAACCGGATGGGTGTCATAAGCACCGATTTCACGAAAATTAAGCCAGGCTATCTTCATTATGCAAACGGCGGCTATATTATCATTCAAGCAAAAGATATTTTTTCTAAAAGCCTTGCATGGGAAGGGCTGAAGAGAGCATTATTAAACTATAGGCTTCAAATTGAAAACATTGGCGAGCACTCAAGCATAATGGCGACTGCATCTCTTAATCCCAATCCCATCCCCCTAGACGTGAAAGTAGTTATTATAGGAAACACAGAAACGTATCAGACTCTTTATAATTATGATGAGGATTTTCGAAAGTTATTTAAAATCAGAGCGGACTTTGATGTAGAAATGGAGTACAGCCAGGAGAATATAACCGGGCTCGCAAGCTTTATCCATACACATTGCAAAAAGCATGGGCTCCACCATTTTGATCGAACAGCTGTAGCAAAAGTTGTTGAATATAGTTCCCGGCTAGCAGGACATCAAAACAAACTATCTACTCGTTTTAACCAACTTGTAGAAATCATCTACGAGGCAGACGCATGGGCTACTATCATGGGGGATGAACTCATTTCGGCCAAACATATACTAAAGGCGATTCAAGAGAAGAAATATCGTTCTAATTTATATGAAGAGAAAGTTCAAGCAAGCATTGATGAAGGAACCATTTTAATTGATACAGACGGGACAAAAATTGGACAGGTCAATGGACTCGCTGTGTATGATCTAGGACAATACCATTTTGGTAAGCCTACTCGTATTACCGCAACAACCTTTGTAGGACGAAATGGCGTTATCAATATTGAAAGAGAAAGTAATTTGGGTGGCAATATTCATAATAAAGGAGTCTATATTTTAGGCGGTTATTTGGGGCAAAAGTTTGCCCAAAAGCACCCATTAGTACTGACTGCGCATATTGCTTTTGAACAATCATACGGTGGCGTCGATGGAGACAGCGCTTCCAGTACAGAGCTGTATGCGATTTTGTCTAGTCTAGCAGGGGTTCCGATTGAACAAGGATTTGCCGTGACCGGCTCGGTGAACCAAAGAGGCGAAATTCAGCCGATAGGCGGTGTTAATGAAAAAATAGAAGGATTTTATGAAGTTTGTAAAAATAAAGGACTGACTGGAAAACAAGGTGTGCTCATCCCCCATCAAAATGTGAAAAATTTAATGCTGCAAGATGAAGTTATTAAAGCAGTCCAGGATGGTCAATTCCATATCTATCAAGTAAGAACGATTGAAGAAGGCATTGAGATTTTAACAGGTGTCCCCGCCGGACGACCAAATGAACACGAAGAATATGAAGAAGAATCTGTATATGGAAAAGTAGCTAACAAATTGCGAACGTTTATGGAGATTGCGAAGGAACAGAATAAGCAATAGGAATGAAGAATGCGGTGAAAGGTTCCCACTAGCATTGCATAGTATCCATAATAGTTAGAGCAATATAGACGCTTCCATTACGTAAAAAAGGGGACTCTCCTCTCAGATGAAGAATTCCCCTTTTTTACGTAATGAAAATCCTTCCTGTTTTATTAAATATTCCTTAGCAATCCCCGCTTGATCTGCCCTAACAAAAACAACATCATGTGATCCATTTGTTCTCCTTCTAATGCTACTTCTCAAACGCTTACATTCAAACATCAACCCATGTTTACCAACCTTACAACTATTTATGGTCGTGTCGTTGAATACTAATTTTAACTTCTAGCCATACATTAGATAACATCCTCCATTTATGAGATAATAAGATTATTAGAACGAATGTTTTATCGCATGAATGAAAGAGGTGCTGTTGTGAAACCGGTCATCCTAGCTGAAAAACCAAGCCAAGCGAAGGCATACGCAGACGCTTTTTCTGTGCGGCGACATGAAGGTTATTTGGAATTATTGCCTTCTCCTATATTTTCAGAAGGTGCATATATTACATGGGGAATCGGCCACCTTGTCGAACTAAAAGAACCGAAAGAGTACGATCAAAAATGGGCCAAGTGGTCGCTTGCCAGTTTACCTATCTTACCGGAACGCTATGAGTTCCAGATTGCAAAAGGGAAAAGCAAGCAGTTCGCTGTTGTAAAAAAGCTAATTAAAGGTACCGACACTGTCCATATATGCGTAAACTATAGATATTCTATAAATTTTAATAATGCACTTAAACATCAGATTGTACATAAATAGTTTTATTCCCTGTATTTATATGCAATGAAATGAGGTTTTTATGGAAGTTGGTCTTCCACGTATTTAAATAATCAAAGAGTTTCCTGCTAAGTAATTTTGATAAGGTGAACCCCCTCCATATGCGCTACTGCTTAGATGCCGGACCTGGTAAGGCGCCTTCACTAGATTTCACACAAATTCGGCAACTCAGCGTATTTAGTATCAGCTTTTTCTTTTCGTGTTCACTAAAGAGCAATTGCGGGTAAAAAGATATACTTCACTCAAACTCCCTGGCAGAAATGCAAAAAGTGGGACTACCTATTGTCGAATACTCGATAATAGGTAGTCCCACTTTTTAGACTGCTGAATTAATAACATTCACTTTGCTGTTTCTCGTCGAACAACCGGCGCCACTTCGGTCGCCAACATTTCAATGCTTTCGGCTACCTTGGAAAACGGCAAACCTCCGATATCCATCTGTGCAATAAATCGTTGGTGGCCAAATAATTCATGTTGGTGGAGAATTTTTTCGACAATTTGTTGGGGACTTCCCACAAATAGACCGGTTTCGGGGCTGGCCATATACTCGAAATCAGAACGGGATATTTTGGTACCCATTCCGCGTTGTTTGTTCACATATCCCCAATAATTTGAATAATACGGGTAAAATTCATCTTTCGCTTGTTGCGAAGTTTTTGCTATAAAAGTATGGCCTGTCACTGCTACTTTTAAATCTTCGTTGGAATGTCCTGCTTCTGCTCCAGCTTGGCGATACAAATCAACAAGGGGCTTGAAACGAATTGGATCACCGCCGAGAATAGCTAGAGCCAATCCTGTTCCGAGTCTTCCTGCCCGAATTGCACTTTCTGGTGTTCCGCCTACGCCTATCCAAATCGGTAATTTCTCTTGGGCTGGACGAGGCGCAATCATCGCATTTTGTAGTGAAGAACGAAAAGAGCCTTGCCAATTGACGATTTCATTGGCATTCATTTGTTGAAGTAGCTGGATATTTTCCTCAAATAGCTCGTCATAATCGCTTAGATCATACCCAAATAACGGAAAGGATTCTACGAATGCACCACGACCTGCAATAATTTCAGCACGGCCATTTGAAAGTAAATCAAGCGTCGCAAAGTCTTCGAATAAACGGACAGGATCGATTGTACTTAAAACAGTCGTTGCACTTGATAATTTAATCCGTTTTGTGTTTTGTGCCACTGCGGCAAGAACGACAGCTGGAGATGATACTGCGTAGTCCAAACGATGATGTTCACCGACTCCAAAAATATCAAGTCCCGCTTCATCTGCCAACTTCGCAGTAGCCAATACTTCCTGAAGACGCTGTTGAATACCAATTGTCTTTCCGGTTTGGGGATCTGGACCAAGATCCCCAAAAGTATAGATTCCAATTTCTATCCCAGATTTCCTCGTTTCATTTTGCATTACACATACCTCCTAATCAAAATCATTCCGAACGATTGCAGCAGCGTCAATTTGTTGTTGCTTCATACTTGATTCCCGAATAGAGGGGCCTATCGTTTCCGTAAGGATGGTAGAATACTTTGAATCGTCTTCTACAATTTGTGCAAGCGCTTGCCTCTGCTCACTAGTACCAAGGGCAGGAATAACATTATGTATACGTGCGCCAAATTGACTGGAAAGCTCATGAATTTGCTCGATATATTTCTCGTCCTTGCTACGAATATAATCATTAAGGACGATTTCTTTACCTTTATAAAGAGAAATTAATTCGGAAACCTCTAGCATATTAGATTGGATGACGTCCTGTTGCCCAACATTCTTTTTAACAAGTCCAAGACCTTGTCCAACAATAACAGCAGAAGTACCGAATAGCGAAATAGTCACGATTTGAACTAATAAATACTTCCAACCTAAGCCTCGTTTAGATTTCATTTTCATGATAATTCCTCGCTTCTATGTCCAGTAGATATAGGGCAAATGAACTTTAAGTAACAAAAAGATTATCCTAGAACTTATTACTTTCCGATGTTATAAAAAAGCGTGCAAGTACCGACGCAATTCTGGGTTGCGTTGGTACTGCACAAAAATAGTTAGTTTCATCGCACAGTTTTCAATGCACCGCTCCAAGCAAGGACTTGATCCAGCATTGTGTTCGCGTTACCAGCATGGTAATCAGCAGGTTTAAACACGCTCATGTTTTCAAAGTCAGACATAAGTGAGAATGTAACTGCTGTACGTACGTCAGCAACTTGTAGCTCACCCAAGATAAGACGTAGGTTTTCGTGTGCACGCGTACCGCCTAAGCTACCATAACCAACAAAGCCAGCTGCCTTATTGTTCAATTCTGGGTTCAAGAAGTCCAGTGCATTTTTTAGTGCCCCACCGATTGCATGGTTATATTCCGGTGTTATAAAAATATAGCCATCAAAAGAAGCCATTTTTTCTGACCATGCTTTGATTTGTACTTCAGCATCTGGTTGTGCATTCGCTGAGCCCAAGAATGGAAGATTGTAGTTTGCAAGGTCTACAATTTCATACTCCGCGTCATTACGTTTTTTCGCAAAGTCGTACATCCATTTTGCTACCGCATCACCATTTCGCCCTACACGTACACTACCTTGAACAATACCTATTTTCAATTTTTCGTTTGTCATTGTTTTTTCCTCCTCATTAGATCTGCCTAATAGTCTGTCTAAAAACCCCACTGTAATAACCACCTATACGATTTATTTATCTCCGCTTCAATACTCTACTTTTATAAATCGCCCCCTTAAATCCCTAAATAAATACGATTCCCAGAAGGATCATAGGAAACAAAAGAACCGTTTTCTTCTGTCACAGATGCACCAATACTCTTCAACTGGGCGATAATAGTATTCCTCGCTGCCTCATCTGCTAAAACGATTGTAAACGACTCAAGACCAACACTATTTTCAGCTGGTTTCGGGGCACCAACTCCAGCCCAGGTGTTTAAGGCAATTTGATGATGGTATTTACCAGTAGAGATGAAAAGTGCCTGATCCCCGTATCGGTTAACTACTTCAAAACCAAGCCCCTTACTATAAAATTCTTCAGTCTTTTTCAATTCAGATACGTGTAAATGAATATGTCCCATGACTGTACCAGATGGTAGACCCTTCCACAATTGCTGTTTCCCTGTGGAAAGAAGGTCTTCAAAATTCAATGGATCCACTGCCATTGCCACTTCACCGTTACTCCAATTCCATTTAGAAGGGTCGCGGTCAATATAGATTTCAATGCCATTTCCATCGGGATCTGCCAAATATAATGCCTCACTTACCAAATGATCTGATGATCCATACCGAATTCCAATATTCATAAAATGATGTACGATATCCGCCAAATCAGAACGTTTAGGTAGAAGAAGAGCAAAATGATATAAGCCCGTAGTTTTTCCTTGCTTTGGAACAATATTTTCTGGTTGCTCAATTGACAACACACTCGTTTTTCCATCTGCTGTTAATCTAACTGTCTTATCATTTTGCTCTAATATTTGAAAACCAAGAACTTCCTGATAAAACGTAAGTGAACGATCTAAATCTTGTACCTTAATATTTACATGCCCTACATAAGTGTTTGGTTTACTATGAAATTTCATATTTATTTATTGCCTCCATTTTCCTTCTTCTGAACGAAAAAGTTTATTACCTAACGAGAAAGAAGTGCTATTTGAAATCGCTAGGAAAATGGCCATAGCAAGTAGTGCTAATTCCAATTCATACCCTGCCATTTGACCATCGCCAAGAAATCCTACCGAGAGTTTTACCGTAAAAATTGCACCCAGCATAATAACAACAAACAATCCCGAAACAATTCGTGTTCCAATCCCAAGTATCAACATAATACCGCCGATTAACTCAATAATCGCGACAACATAAGCTAAAAACCCTAAAATACCAAGGCTTTCGAAAAAACCAACCGTGTTTCCTATGCCCCCTTGAAACTTGGATAATCCGTGAATGAAAAAGGTAAGACCTAAAATCACTCGTAAAACAACTGCACCTGCATCATTTCTCTTCATTTTCTTTTCTCTCCTTTACATGTAGTTACTTTATGTAACTAACTTTATAACATATACTTAATGCCGTCAAGTAAGTTTATTACATATCACTTTAACTTGGCATGTTATATACTACATATAAAGGAGTGAACAAAAATGAAGCAATCCATTATTTGTCCCCGATTTGAAAAAGCCATCTCGCTTTTAAGTCAGCGCTGGACAGCTTTGATCATCAATCAAATATTATCGGGACCACATCGTTTTTGCGCTCTCCAATCTTCTATCGGAATTAGCGGAAAAGTTTTGTCGGAACGCTTAAAAGATCTAGAACAGAAGGGAATTATAAAACGTGAGGTTATCCCTGAAACACCTGTTATCATCGAGTATTCATTAACGGAAAAAGGGTATTCATTGGAGCCGGTTTTGAAAGAAATAGAAAATTGGTCTCAGGCGTGGGTGGAAATAGGGAGTGCAGAAACACAATGATTTTCTAAGATAACATCCACGAGGAATATTTACAGGTTTTGAATTTTTTCGATTCAGCCGGAAAGTGAAATTATTCAATAAAGGCATTCTCATGACCGTTCATTTTTTTGGAGCTGACTAGTGATAATGCCTTTTTCTTTGTCTTAACGCTGTTATATAGACTAATTAACCGTATTTAATATATTGATTGTACTGGCTTCCTCCAAAAATCTTCACTACATTCATAATCGCATAACTCATTTTCATACAATGACTTGCAATGACGAAAAATGTCCATATATTTTAAAATTCCGGTACCTTTATTTTTTTGAATAAATTTATCTTTTTCCTCTTTTGGATATACTTTCGGTTTTCTCTCCTCTGCTAATTCATAGCAATTCACTTTTTTTAAGCTTGTTGGTTTAGCAAAGTAGCTCTAAGCAGTTTCTCAGTAAGCTCCTTTTTTAACTTGTACTGATTTTGATATCTTCGGGAAGAACATTAAATTTTTATGCCTTGAGTTTTTATGATAAAAATGTTCGTATTAAATTCTGAGTGTTTTTGTTTGCTACTTATGAGATGATATAAGAACTAATGTTTCAATTATTGAAATCAAAGAGGTGCTCTCATGAAACCCGTCATCCTAGCCGAAAAACCATCCCAAGCGAAAGCATACGCAGACGCTTTTTCCGTGCGGCGACATGAAGGTTATTTGGAATTATTACCTTCTCCAATATTTTCAGAAGGTGCATATATTACATGGGGAATCGGCCATCTTGTTGAATTGAAAGAACCAAAAGAATACGATCCGAAATGGGCCAAGTGGTCGCTTGCCAGTTTACCTATATTGCCGGAACGCTATGAGTTCCAGGTTGCAAAAGGGAAAACCAAGCAGTTCGCCATTGTAAAAAAGCTGATTAAAGGTACCGATACTGTCATTAACGCCTGTGACGTTGACCGAGAAGGATCGAATATCTTCTATAGTATTTATTATCAAACAGGTGCAAAAAACCAAACGATAAAGCGGCTTTGGATCAATTCGCTCGAAGTTGATGAGGTACGCAAAGGATTCGCGAATCTACAAGACAATCGCAAAGATCTTCTTATGTATGAGGAAGCGAAAGCCCGTCAAATCAGTGATTGGCTTGTTGGGATGAATGGCTCTCGTCTCTATTCCCTTCTGTTGCAAGCACGCGGTATTCGAGAAGTATTTTCAATCGGACGTGTTCAATCCCCGACGGTTTATCTTATTTATCAGCGGCAAAAGGAAATTGAATCATTTGTTTCTGAACCGTTTTATGAAATAGATGCGACATTTACTGCCACAAACGGGACGTATAAAGGTAAGGCCAAAGCGAAGGATTCGAAGAGGGAAATTATCCGGGATCTTCTCGCGAAACATAATATCCATCCGAAATCACCTGGTGTCGTTACTTCGGTGGAAACGGTCGATAAACGGACGCCGCCTCCACAACTACATGCACTGTCTACACTACAGGCAACGGCAAACCGCCTATGGAAAACGAGTCCTGCGAATGTGTTGAAGACGATGCAAGGGCTTTATGAAAAGAAACTCGTGACGTATCCAAGGACGGATTCCCGGTATATCACGCCAAGTGAATTCACCTATCTCGCGGGACAAGTAACCGAGTATCAGCAACTTATCGGTCATACTTTCCCTGTCGCATCACTCGCTCCCAAAAAACGCTATGTCGACAGTTCAAAAGTACAAGAGCATTACGCAATCATTCCAACGAAGAAAATCCCGTCACAAGGGATACTTGCTGGGCTCTCTACGATCGAGCGTAACTTATATGAAGAAGTTGTCCGCACCACGCTCGCTATGTTCCATACCGATTACCTGTACACGGAAACGAAAGTGACGACGGATGTCAACAACCTCCCCTTCTTCACAATCGGTAAGACGGAACGTGATAAAGGGTGGAAAGCATTGTTCGTCCGTTCGGCGAAGGACAATGACAAAGAAAAGGACGAGCCGACGCTGCCGCCACTCGTTATGCACGAACCCGTCGAAAGTGATATCGGCATTAAAGAAGGCAAAACGATGCCGCCGAAACCGTATACGGAAGGTCAGCTAATCGCGATGATGAAAACATGCGGGAAGCTTGTCGAGGATAAAAAAGAGACCGATATTTTGAAAGAAATCGAAGGACTCGGTACTGAAGCGACGCGAAGTGGAATCATTGAAACAATCAAACGACATAACTACATCGACGTGACGAAGAACATTGTTTCCATTACGGATAAAGGGCGCATTCTCTGTCAGGCAATTGAAGGGAATCTTCTCGCAAGCCCATCCATGACCGCTAAATGGGAAGCATATTTACGGAAAATCGGTAATGGCGAAGGAACTGGGGAACGTTTTCTCGGAAGCATTGCGAAGTTCATCTATAGCTTATTGGAAGAAGTACCGGGTCAGTTGAAATCACAGAAGATCGATATCAAATTGATTCCTACTTCTGCCCCTTCTTCATCTGGACCTATTCAAAATGGCATCGTAGCGTGTCCTGCTTGTAAACAGGGTACAATCGTCGCGAGGAAAGAGTTTTATGGCTGTAGCGCTTACGCAAGTGGCTGCAAACAGACTTTTCCCGCTGTCTTTTTGAAGAAAAAGCTCACGCCCGCTCAAGTGAAGCTTCTCTGTACCAAAGGGAAAACGAACGTTATAAAAGGCTTCGTCTCCAATTCCGACAAGAAATTTGATGCGAGTTTAACGCTTGTAAACGGGAAAATAAATATCGAATTTTAATTTAACACGAAAAAAATCACTTCCTTTATTAAAAAAAGGAAGTGATTTTTTGTTTTGAATTAATCTACATACTCGTAACCTTTAGATTCGCTTATCTTTTACTTTGTTTTTCAGTTAAAAATGTAATAATGACAAACAATGCAAAGCTGATAAGTAAGATTGTTCCACCGACGATATAAAGAATAAGTGACAGTGTTTCATTCACACCGAACGGTTGCATAAATTGCAACCACATACCTGATGTCAGACCGATTGCTCCAATAATTCCCGTCCAGCCGTGAATCGCAATCAATTTTTTTGCTCTAACTTTGTAAATCCGATAGAAGACGCCCCAGGCAAATAGGGACAACCAACCAACTAATAGAATGTGTGCGTGAATTGGACGGAATGCCGGTGATCCCGCTCCTGCCATATGTGAACCTAATACTGTACCGATCAAGCCAAAAATTGCCGCTACACGAATCAACCGTAAACTCCATTTTTCCTCCATATTAAATTCCTCCTGTGTTGTTTATGTTATACCCTTATCTTATACATTCTACATGAACGGAAAGTGAACAGGACATTACAACTTCGGAAACACAACGGTAAAAGTGGTTCCTTGCCCTTTATGACTAGCAACGTCAATTGTTCCACCATGCAATTTGACGACTTGTTGGACAATTGATAATCCAAGTCCAGTTCCGCCTGTTTCCTGCGTTCTCGAATCATCTGCTCGGTAAAATCGGTCAAAAATACGCCCAAGTACTTCTTCATCAATGCCTATTCCGTTATCCTTGATAAGGACCTTAACTTTATCCGATTGCTCCGTTAACACAACCTCAATCGCCCCGCCAATCTCTGTATACTTTAGCGCATTCGATAACAGGTTCTCCCACACTTTCTCAAGAAATGCAGGATCGCCGGTGAAACGAACCTCTTCGATATCCATTTCTAACGTCATTTCTTTCTCCTCTAGCAACCATCTATACTTGCGGACTGTCTCCTTCAGCTGCTTGTCCAAGTCAAAAATTCTCTTTTCAAGTGGGGATGATAACTGATCAAGTGATGTGAGAAGCAGCAACTGTTTCGTCAATGAAGACAATCGTTCCGTTTCCGTTTGAATAACGTTAGCATAACTTTTTCGCGAATCTTCCGTGAGCTTATTGTCCAACAACAGCTCCGCATATCCTTTTATATTAAGCAATGGTGACTGGAAATCATGCGACACATCACTTATGAATTCTTTGCGTATCCGATCATTTTCGCTGAGCTTCTCCGTCATTAGCTGAAAGCTTTTCGCAAGCTGGCCGATTTCATCTCTTCGATTAATATCGAGCGTCCCAGAGAATTGTTCTTCCCCAACCTTTTTCGTCGCAGCGGTTAACTCTGTAATTGGATCAATCAACATTTTAGCCACGATTAACATCGCCAGTAAACTAACAACCGCCATGACAAGCACCATCCCACCGAGGATATAATGTACCTCAGTAAAGAGCATCTTAATATCAGGGCGTAGAAAAAAGGCATATGTTTCTCCATTATATTCAAAGGGTACCCCCACGGTATTTGCTAATTCATTTGAGAAAAAACCGGTTACGAACGTTTCACTCGGGAGATCTCTCATCCCGTGATACACGTCACCATTCAATACCTGATCTATAACTTTTCCTGAAAGATTTTCTGTTCGAAATGCTTCTCCATACATCGTCGCTTCTTGATGTTCATTGACAACGTAGAGCTTATACCCGACGGCAGATTGCGCTTCAAAATAGTTTTCCAGATTTAATTCCTTATCAGATTCAATGAACGATGCAATGCTTTTTGCGATGCCCATATTCTTTTCGTCGTTTTGCCCTTTCAGCTGTTGATGGTAATATGTATTGACCGCGAGAAATGCAATAAGAGCACTCGCTATCATGATGACCGCCGTCATCGCGATGAATTTTCCGTACAAAGATCTCATGATGGCAACACTTCAAGCTTATACCCAACACCTCGCATCGTTACGATGGTCACTTCCCCTGTCAGCTTCACCAGTTTTTCTCGAATCCGCTTGATATGAACGTTTAACGTCTGTTCATCGCCTTCATAATCATAGCCCCACACCCGCTCAATTAATATTTCCCTCGTAAACACATGATTTGACCGTGATGCCAAAACTGAAAGTAATTCAAACTCCTTTAGCGGAAGAAGTAGCAATTTCTTGCCAACAGAGACTTCATAACTCTGTCGATTTATTTTCATTGGCCCAGCTTGAATGAACACGTCCACAGCTTTATCGTACCTACGTAAAATCGCGTTTATTCGAAATAATAATTCCCTCGGCTCGAACGGTTTCACAACATAATCATCAGAACCTGCAAGGAACCCTTTTTCCTTATCTTCAAGCTCCCCTTTGGCCGTCAGCAATAATACCGGTATATCTGCCTCTGCCCTGATCTTCTTAGTTAACGTATACCCATCCATCCCTGGCATCATTACATCAACCACTGCTAAATCTGGTAATTCCTCTTCCAATACCTTGAGCGCTTCAAATCCATCAGAAGCTTTCAGAACCGTATACCCCGCCTGAGTCAATTGGATATTTACGAGCTCTAAAATATTTGGGTCATCATCTACCACAAGTATTTTCATCACATTATTCTCCTCCTTTTTCGACTGGATGACTTTCGCCATTCCGAATTTAACAAACCTGAAATCAAAATAATGACTGCCGTCAAATAAAACCAGATAACCAACAGAATAATACCCGATAATTGTCCATATAAACGAGTATAATCAACATTCGAAACATAGCTACCGAACACAAGCGAAAATAGCTGCCATCCAATAGCAGAAAAAACCGCTCCTGGAAATGCATCTTTAAACTTCATCCTACCTGTTGGTACAACTTTATAAAACAATAGGAAAAATAGAAACAGAAACAACGTTCCCAAGCCCCATTTAACATTCGGCCAAATATAAAACCAACCCTGCCATTCTTCAATTGTATCGTAATAAGTCACGACTCTATATAAAGCTTTTTCGATAATCGGAAGAAACAAAGATAATGGAATGACCAGCATAAAAAGAAGCGTCACTCCAAGGTCACGTATCAGTACTTTCCAAAACGCATAACGACGTACATAGCCATTCGCTAGGTCAAGTGAACGCGCAAGAGACTGTACTGCCATCGAAGTGATCCAAAACGCCGCGACAAGGCTTGCATATAGCACCTTGCCATGACCCTTATTAAGAACTGCTTGAACATTTTCTTCTATTACAGTAAACGCTTCATCAGGCGTAAAAGGTCTGAGAAATGTCAGTAGCATCTCTTCATTAACTGGAAACAAACTAAGCAAGGACAGGATGAAGAGGAAAAATGGAAACATGGACAGTAAAAGATAGTACGCCGTCTGAGCTGCCTGATCAAAAAAGCGTTCATTGAAAAAACGAACCACTACGTTTTTAATAATTGTCATTTACAACCCTCCCTATTCCAATATACCCTATTCTAAAGAAAGCAATAGGATAACTATGAAGGAATATAGAAATATGGAGGTATGAATTGTATTACGTAATTGACCATCCAGATTATATCATTGGTCAAGCATATAATCTGGGAGACCGATCATATCCCACTGCAGACCAAGCATATAATCACGCAACCGATCATATCCCACCGCAGACCAAGCATA
>CAZWAW010000032.1:0-27814 GCA_964632025.1 uncultured Sporosarcina sp. | reverse complement strand
TATTGACTAAGGAATGTTATACTTTATAATAAGATTTGTTTTACATGAAAGGCGTGATGGTAGGGTTGGAAAATAAGCTGAAGCTTTATGGCTTTAACAACCTCACAAAGACCCTTAGCTTCAACATCTATGATGTTTGCTATGCGAAAAGTGAGCGGGAGCAAAGTGAATATATTGCTTATATTGATGAGCAATATAATTCCGATAGACTAACCAGTATTCTGTACGAAGTGACTGAAATTATCGGGGCACATGTATTGAATGTCAGTAAACAGGATTACGATCCACAAGGTGCAAGTGTGACAATTCTTATTTCGGAGGAATCCTTTCCTGTCACATTGATTGATGAATCGTGCAATCAAGGTGAACGTACTATTTTGGGAACCCGTAAAACGGTCGTAGGCCACCTGGATAAAAGCCATGTTACTGTCCACACATATCCGGAATATCATCCTGATAATTCTATCGCTACATTTCGAGTCGATATTGATGTTTCAACGTGCGGAACAATTTCCCCTCTGAATGCACTTGATTATTTGATTGGGAGTTTCGACTCAGACATTATTACGACTGATTACCGTGTACGCGGATTTACACGCAATATAGAAGGTGAAAAGCTGTATATAGATCATTCGATTGAGTCTATTCGGGATTATATTGACAGCCATACATTGCTGAAATACGATTGGAAAGATATCAATGTCCACCAATCCAATATTTTTCATACAAAACTTCTGATTAAAGACATAAACCTACAGAACTATTTGTTCAATACGGATGTCTCTGAGCTACCTTTTTATGAGAGGCTCGAAATCACAACCATGTTGCGTAAAGAGATGACTGAAATTTTTAATGGTTCGAATATAGATGAATGAGGGGTGATTACGTGACAGATCTTTTGCAGCAGAAAGCCCCCATAATGGAGGCGCTGAATCAATACAAATCAATGCGCGTCGTCCCTTTTGACGTTCCAGGCCATAAACGTGGAAGAGGAAATCCTGAATTAGCCGCATTTTTAGGCGAACAATGCTTGTCCATGGATGTCAATTCCATGAAACCGCTTGATAATCTCTGCCACCCTGTTTCGGTTATAAAAGAGGCAGAAGAATTAGCAGCCCAAGCATTTAATGCCAAGCAAGCCTTTTTCATGGTCAATGGGACCACATCTGCAGTACAGGCAATGATTATGACAGCGTGCAAAGCTGGGGATAAAATCATTATGCCTCGCAACGTACATCGTAGTGCGATTAATGCACTCATTTTAAGCGGTGCTGTTCCGGTCTATGTCAATCCTGGCGTGCACAGTGAACTTGGTATTGCTTTAGGGATGGCTGTAAAGGATGTAGAACAAGCCATCTTGGAAAATACGGATGCTAAAGCCATTCTCATCAACAATCCTACCTATTATGGGATTTGTTCAAACCTGCAGGCTCTTACCGATCTTGCACATCAACATGATATGCTCGTCCTTGTCGACGAAGCGCATGGTACACATTTTTACTTTGGCGATAATCTTCCCGCTTCGGCCATGTCAGTTGGTGCTGATATGGCATCCGTTAGTATGCATAAATCCGGCGGTTCATTGACACAAAGCTCTTTTTTGTTGATAAATAATGACGTCAGCGAAGGTTATACGAGGCAGATTATCAATTTGACACAAACGACAAGCGGTTCCTATTTGCTACTTTCCTCTCTGGATATATCGAGAAGAAGCTTAGCACTTAATGGTAAGGAGATTTTTCAAAAAGTCACCGAAATGGCACACTATACAAGAACTGAAATCAATAAAATTGGCGGTTATTACGCCTATTCGAAAGAATTGATTGATGGGGATACGATTTTCGACTTTGATGTCACGAAACTTTCGGTAGATACCCGTGATATTGGCTTAGCTGGAATTGAAGTCTATGACATTCTTCGAGATGAGTATGATATTCAAATTGAATTTGGCGATATTGGTAATATTTTGGCTTACATTTCTGTCGGTGACAGACATCTAGATCTGGAACGATTAGTTGCAGCACTCGCCGAAATCAAACGCCGCTACTCTAAGGATAAAAATAGCGTTTTCATCCATGAATACATTCGTCCGCAAGTTGCTTTAACGCCGCAAAAAGCCTTTTATGCGCCTAAGCAAAAGTTGCCCATTTCGGAGAGCGCAGGTTATATTTCAAGCGAATTTGTAATGTGTTACCCCCCAGGCATCCCAATTCTTGCACCTGGTGAACGAATTACGGAGGAAATCTTGGATTTCATTCAATACTCCAAGGATAAGGGCTGTTTCTTAACAGGTACCGAGGACAGTGACATTGCAAATATTAATGTGTTGAAGGAGTTGGTGGAATGAATTTATGGTATACAGAAAATCATTCGCCTAATGTCCGTTTTTCATTGGAAGTGGAAGAACACCTTTACACGGGTAAAAGTGATTTTCAAAAAATCGATATTTTACAAACGTCGGAGTTTGGCCGAGTTCTCACACTTGATGGACTCGTAATGTGTACTGAAAAAGATGAATTTATTTATCACGAGATGATTACGCATGTAGCACTGGCAACCAATCCGGCTATAAAAAAAGTACTAGTCATTGGGGCTGGAGATGGTGGGACAATCCGTGAATTGACTGCTTACCCAACTATTGAACAAATCGACATGGTTGAGATTGATAAAATGGTTGTCGATGTCTGCCGAGAATATTTACCACAGACAGCTTCAAAATTAGATGATCCGAGGGTTAATCTGTACTTTGAAGATGGGCTAAAATTTGTTCGTAGAATCGAAAACGACTATGATTTGATCATTGTGGACTCGACAGATCCATTCGGTCCAGGTGAAGGACTATTCACAAAAGAATTTTACGGCAACTGCTATAAAGCGCTGAAAGAAGATGGAATTCTTGTGAATCAGCATGAAAGTCCCTTTTACGCTGAAGATGCACTTGGTATGAGGAAAGCACATCAAAAAATTGTAGGCTTCTTCCCTGTTTGTAAAGTTTATCAATTTCATATGCCGACTTACCCATCTGGTCATTGGTTGTTTGGTTTTGCATCAAAGAAATTTGACCCCATTTTAGATTTGGATGCAGCAGCATGGAATGACCTTGATTTGAAAACAAGGTATTACAATACAGACATTCATGTTGGTTCATTTGCACTTCCAAACTATGTAAAGGAGCAATTAAAAGATGTTGAATAGAAATATTGAAACGTTTATTGGCTGTGACAATGAGTACGAAGAATCGAAAATCGTTATTTTCGGGGCTCCTTTTGACTCTACAACTTCTTTTCGTCCTGGTACACGCTTCGCCAGCAAAGCAATGCGCGGGGAATCGTTTGGAATTGAGACGTACAGCCCCTATCAGGATAAAGATTTAGAGGATATTGCCGTATTTGATGGTGGCGATTTAGAATTGAGCTTTGGGAATACGACTAGAGCATTAGGACAAATTGAAGATTTTACAACTCATATTTTAGAAGACGGCAAGATCCCCTGTATGATTGGGGGAGAACATCTAGTGACGCTCGGCGCAATGCGTGCTGTTGCTAAAAAACATCCTGACCTTCATGTCATTCAATTTGATGCACATGCTGATCTACGTGAGGACTATCTTGGGGAACCCCTTTCTCATGCAACAGTTATTCACAGAGTATGGGACTTGCTCGGAGATGATAAGATCTTCCAATTCGGTATCCGCTCTGGAGACCGCAGTGAATTCCAATGGGGTCAAAACCATGTGTTTACGAACAAGTTTAACTTCGATGGATTAGAAGAAATCGTTGAAAAACTTAAAGGAAAACCAGTTTATTTAACCATTGATTTGGATGTACTGGACCCTTCTGTATTTCCTGGTACAGGAACACCTGAGGCGGGCGGAGTCAGCTTTATGGAATTACTGAATGCCATACTAACAGTAAGCGGCCTCAATATTGTCGCATGTGATGTAAACGAGCTGTCTCCGATTTATGATCAAAGCGGCGTTTCCACAGCCGTTGCATGTAAAGTTTTACGTGAATTGCTGTTGGCCATTTGAATTCGGTGCTGTTTCAATCCATGTACAGACTTAGCGTTGGCGCCTTAAAAGGGGTAGCCGAAGCGTATTAGTAGGAAATCTTTACTTTAACTAAAAAACTATATTATAGGCGGGTGTTCATTATGGGAAAAGCTTTAATTATTGGTGCTGGTGGAGTTGCAGGAGTAGTTGTTCATAAATGTTGTCAGGTTCCTGACGTATTCGAAGAAATCTGTATCGCAAGCCGTACAGTTTCTAAATGTGATGCATTGAAAGAAAAATTGGATGGCGGTCGTACTAAAATTCAAACGGCTCAAGTAGATGCTGATAATGTGGAAGAACTGGTTGAACTTATTAATAAATTCCAACCGGATATCGTCATTAACGTTGCATTGCCATATCAGGATTTAACGATTATGGATGCATGTCTTGCTACTGGCGTTGACTATGTCGATACAGCAAACTACGAACCCCTTGACGAAGCTAAGTTTGAATACAGCTGGCAATGGGCGTATAGAGAACGTTTTGAAAAAGCAGGCATCACTGCCCTACTTGGAAGCGGCTTTGACCCAGGTGTTACAGGTGTCTTCTCTGCGCACGCACTAAAACATCACTTTGATGAAATTCATACGATTGACATTGTGGACGCAAACGCTGGTGATCATGGTTATCCATTCGCTACAAACTTTAATCCTGAAATTAACATCCGTGAAATCACAGCTAATGGAAGCTACTTTGAAAATGGTGAGTTCATCGAAACTGAACCATTATCTATCAAACGCGTCTATAATCTACCTGAAATCGGCCCAAAAGATGTGTACTTGTTACATCATGAAGAATTGGAATCATTGGCTCTCAATATTACAGGCATCAAAAAAATTCGATTCTGGATGACGTTCTCAGAGAACTATTTGAACCACTTAAAAGTGCTTGAAAACGTTGGCATGACTTCTATTGAACCAATCCTATTTGAAGGGAAAGAAATCGCTCCCCTTCAATTCTTAAAAGCTGTGCTACCGGATCCAGCTTCTCTTGGACCTAGAACAATAGGAAAAACGAATATCGGCTGTATTTTCCAAGGTATCAAAGACGGCGAAGAGAAAACGTATTATGTATACAATATTTGTGACCATCAAGAATGTTACAAAGAAGTAGGTTCACAAGCGATTTCGTATACAACAGGTGTACCTGCAATGATCGGCGCTATGCTTGTGATGACTGGTAAATGGAAAAACCCTGGCGTACACAATATCGAAGAGTTCAATCCGGATCCATTCATGGAAGCACTCAACAAATATGGTCTACCATGGCAGGAAAGCTTCAATCCTGAATTGATTGACTGAGGAGGGCTTGAAATTGAACATTGATTTGAATGCACTTCCCTCTCCCTGCTATGTAGTGGACGAAGGGTTGCTTATTAAAAACTTGGAAAAAATGAAGTCTGTTATTGATCAGACGGACTGTAAGATTCTACTTGCTCAAAAAGGTTTTTCGATGTTCTCAGTTTATCCGTTAATTGGACAATACTTGAACGGCGTAACATCTAGTTCCGTACATGAAGCAAGATTGGGCTATGAAGAAATGGGCAAGGAAGTACACACCTATGCCCCTGCCTTTTCGGAAACTGAGATTGATGAGATTCTTTCTTATTCAGATCACATCGTCTTTAATTCGTTTCAGCAATATAATCAATTCAAAGAAAAAATTAAAAACCATCCAAAACAAATCGAAGTCGGACTTCGCATTAATCCTGAGTACTCCGAAATCGAAGTCGATATGTACAATCCTTGTTTTTCTCATTCAAGATTTGGCGTTACGCTTGAGAATTTTGAAGCGGACCAACTTGAAGGCATCGATGGCTTGCACTTCCACACGATGTGCGAACAAAACTCTGATACGCTGGAGCGCACTGTTCAAGTAGTCGATGAAAAGTTTGGTAAATACATTAAAAATATGAAATGGATCAACTTCGGTGGCGGGCATCACATTACAAGACCGGATTATGATATCGAAACACTAATTCGTTCGATCATGTTTATGAAGAATAAATACGGTGTTCAAGTTTATTTAGAGCCTGGTGAAGCTGTGGCGTTAAATACCGGTTATCTTGTTGCGACGGTTTTAGACACCCTTCACAACGGCATGCCGATTGCTATTTTAGATACCTCAGCAGCATGTCATATGCCCGATGTACTTGAGATGCCTTATCGACCTGAAATCATTGGTGCAGGAATGCCAAACGAAAAAGCTTACACCTATCGATTTGGTGGACCGACTTGTCTAGCTGGCGACGTCATTGGCGATTATTCTTTTGATGAGCCTTTAAAGCCTGGCGATAAACTTGTCTTTTGTGATATGGGGCACTACTCGATGGTGAAAAATAATACATTTAATGGCGTAAACTTACCTTCTATCGTCTTAAATACCGTTAATGATGGTATTAAAGTGATTAAACAATTTGGGTACGACGATTTTAGAAGCCGTTTATCTTAATCTAAATGAAGAGCCTGTGCAAAAAAACTATTTTTTGCATAGGCTTTCTTTATTAATTGAGTACTTTAAGTTTCACTTTTTTGACTCCCCACTCCATTGCATTATTATAAGAAGGAATGAATACATCGATTTTATTTCCTTTAATGGCTCCTCCTATGTCTCCAGCAATCGCTTCTCCATAACCTTCCACCCAAACTTTTGTACCAAGCGGAATAACTTTCGGATCTACTGCAATTACTTTCTGATTTGGATTAGCACGTAAGTCAATGCCGTAAGCGGTAGTTCCTGAACAGCCCGTACAGTACGCTGTATAAGCTGTCGCTGTAACCAGCATCTCTTTCCCATCGCTAGCAGCTGGTGGCGTTGGAACGAATGCAGCTGCAATTGTATCTTGCTCAGACTGGGCAGTACCTGATTCTGCTGCGGGTCCACTGACGAGTAATACATCTCCAGGGTGGATCAATTCTCCTGTCAGATCGTTCAAACTCGTGAGAGAATCTAAAGAGATATTATGATTAAGTGCAATTCGATATAAATTATCGCCCACGGTCACCGTATAGCTTTTCGGTACCTTTGTTGATTCCACTGGCACAACTAATTCCTTATCTACTATTTTCTCTTCTGGTATATTACGTTCTTCTGGTTCAGCCAAAATCATGTCAACTGCATTTGAAAGGGTTTGTAAATATTTCAGTTCCTCATCACTTACCTGGGCATCTGAAAGTATCGCTGCATCTGTTACTGAATAAATGGAAAACGCAAAAAGTACAGCTAACAGAAAAATCTTCATTTTCAACATAAGTCTCCTCCTCCATATCAAATACGATAGCTTTTCCTAAACAGCAATCGATAATTTGTTTCCACAAGTATTGCCCCGAATCTTTGAAAAACAAACATTCTAATTAAATAAAAAGAAACCCTCCTCCAAAACAACTAAAATTTGTTTTGAGAATAGGGCGTTATTAGCGATTTAGCGACGGGGTCATATTACATAATGTGTAAGATATCGAATTAAATCCAGGAAAATAAAAACAACAATCAGCCATTCCATTGAATGACTGATTGTTGTTTTAACTGTATGCAATTGTAATAGATCATTCATGTTGTCAATTAGTTAAGATAATAAGCCTACCATTTGCAATCCGTAAGCAATGCCATCTTCGCCCACATCTTTCGTAACATATCTTGCTACCTTTTTTACTTCCTCAGGAGCATTCCCCATCGCAACACTATGTCCAGCATATTTAAGCATTTCAATATCATTTAAATTATCGCCAAAAGCATAGACCTGATCTTTCGTAAACCCCTTCTTCTCAATGAATTTTTCAATTCCCTTCGCTTTAGAGCCACCAAGTGGAAGAACATCCATCGCATTTTCATGCCAACGAATAAAGTTCAAACTTTGTAAATTACTTCGATAAAGTGCTTCTTCATGCTCTTTGCAATACAGCAGTGTTTGATAAATTTCAGCATCGTTATAGTAACTAGCGTCCATTTCAATTTGAGTAGTATCAATCTGAAGGGCAGTGAGAGATTCTTCTATATCAGCATGATAGTCAAAAGTGGATCTCATAAATTCCGCACCCATATAAACAAGAGGATGGTTATGCGTAGTAGAAAAATTGGATAAATGCGCTAACAATTCTCTATCAATAGGATTTTTATAAATGACTTCATTTTCTATTTCAACATACTGACCATTAAAACAAATGAAGGAATCAATTTCTAACTCCTTCCTTAGATCTTTAATAAAGTAAGGAGCACGCCCCGTCGCAAAGGCTACTTCATGTCCTGCTTCCTTTAAAAATCTAATCGCTTCCTTCGCCGAAGCAGGTAATCTCTTATCGTGGTCTAATAGAGTTCCATCAATATCAAACATAATCATTTTTTTAGTCATTTTATTTCCCCCATTACAGAATGAATTCGTATTTTAAATCAATTTCTGAGGTAAGTAATTTATTTCAATTTGATTTGAGGCTAATTGCGGGGGTATTTAAATGTGCAACGTAGAAATAAAAAACGGTGTTGGTATTTGACACGATAATACGCCAAAACAATTTAGAAAGACAACATCCCTGAACGATAAAACAAGTTCAGGGATGTTGTTGTTTTATGATTACACTTATAAGCCGTTACTCTATGATGCTTAGAAGTTGCAGCGAGTCATAACTACTTGAACTACATCCTCAGCTGTTGACATCTGCAGGGCTTCATTCGCAAGTTCTACCATTTCACTCTTGTTCAATTTCAGAATTTGAGTACGGGCCTTTAAAATTGATGAGGCACTCATTGAGAATTCATCAAGGCCTAGACCTAACAGTAAAGGAATAGCGATTTCATCCCCCGCCATTTCCCCACACATTCCAGTCCATTTTCCTTCTTTATGTGAGGCATCTATAACCATCTTGATCAACCGTAAAATTGCTGGATTATAAGGTTGATATAGATAGGCAACGCGTTCATTCATGCGATCAGCAGCCATCGTATATTGGATTAAATCGTTTGTTCCAATACTAAAGAAATCAACTTCCTTCGCAAACTGATCTGCCAGAATTGCAGTAGAAGGGATTTCTACCATGATACCAACCTCAATCGAGGTAGAAACATTAACATTGTTAGTTAGGAGTTGTTGTTTCTCTTCCTCCAAAATGGTTTTCGCCTGGCGGAATTCATCAAGAGTTGCAATCATCGGGAACATGATTTTCAGATTCCCATATGAACTTGCTCTTAAAAGTGCCCTTAATTGCGTTCGGAAAATATCCTGCTCTTCCAAACACAAACGAATGGCACGAAGCCCTAGAAATGGATTCATTTCTTTAGGAAGATTTAAATAAGGGAGTTCTTTATCCCCGCCAATATCAAGGGTCCGAACAACGACCGGCTTACCTGACATTCCCTGTAGAACCTTCTTATAAGCCTCAAACTGCTCTTCTTCAGTTGGGAGTTGGTTTCTACCCATATACAAAAATTCAGTTCTGTATAATCCGATTCCTTCTCCACCATTATTAATGACTCCCTCTAAGTCTTCCGGGGTCCCGATATTTGCAGCTAACTCAACATGATGTCCATCAGCAGTGGTTGTTTTTTCATCCACTAGCTTTGTCCATTCTGTTTTTTGCTGCTCATACTTCAATTGTTCATTTTCGTATGTAGCAATGACATCCGGAGTAGGATTAATATGGACCTCTCCTTTAAATCCATCAACAATGATGATGTCACCGTCCTGGATAAGCTTTGTTGCATCCTTCGTGCCTACAACAGCAGGAATTTCCAATGTGCGCGCCATAATCGCAGAATGGGAAGTCTTCCCACCAATATTAGTTGTAAAGCCTTTTACAAATTCACGATTTAACTGGGCCGTGTCTGATGGTGTTAAATCTTCTGCGATAATAATTACCTTTTCAGTAATCATGCTTGGATTCACAATTTCAACATTTAGCAAATGAGATAGCAATCGCTTTGCAACATCACGAATGTCTGCAGCACGCTCTCTCATATATTCATTATCCATTTGCTCAAACATTGTAATAAACATATCTGACGTTTCTTTGAGTGCGTGTTCAGCATTTACATGATCCGTTTTAATTTTATCTTCAATTGAAGTCAGTAGCTCCGGATCAAGTAAAACTAATATATGTGCGTCAAAGATAGCTGCTTCATCTGCGCCAAGTCCTTTTGCAGCGGTATCACGAATTGACTCTAACTCACTTTTCGAAATAGAGACAGCTGACTGAAAGCGTGCAAGTTCTTCCGGAATATCTTCAACAGTTTTTTTTCTGAAAGATAGATCGGGCTCAACAAAACGGTATGCTTTTGCTATCGCAATTCCATTTGATGCTGAAATTCCATGAAGTAGGCTCATTAGTTAATCAGTCCTCCACTTTTCAATGCTTCTTCAAGTTCGTTAAGTGCATCCTGTTCATCGACTCCAGTTGCGCTAATTTTAAATTCTGCTCCTAAACCAATCCCTAAAGACATTACGCCCAGTATTGATTTTAAATTGACATTTTTTCCATTGTAAATCAAGTTTATTTCGGATTTGAATTTGGTTGCTGTACTGACTAATAGTGATGCAGGCCGTGCATGAATTCCCTGTTCATCCGTAACTATAAATTGTTTTTCAACCATAATCGATCAAACTCCTTCATTAAAATAATACTTACTTACCAAGCTTATCATTTTGACTCAGGATAGAAAAGGACCTTTCCAAAAAAAACGTCTCTTTTGACAATTTTATCAAATGTTTCTGGTCCTTCATTTAATTGTAATCGGTGAGTTATCATCGGTTTCACGTTTATTTGCCCTGTACTCATATAATGAACGGAAGTACTCCACTCATTACCTGGGAATGGGGCAGAAATGGCATTCCATGAACCCATTACAGTTAATTCATTTCTAACTATTTTTTCGAAATAAAAGCGTTCAATCGGAACATCTCCATATGGAATTCCCATAAAGACGACTTCCCCACCCTTTTTAGGTAAAGCAAGTACTTGTGCAGACGTGATAGGTGAACCTGCTGATTCAATTGCTACATCAACACCCTGACCATTCGTATGTTCCATAATTTGCTCGTGAGCTGGCTTATTAAGTGAATTGATCAAAACATCTGCACCAGCTTCTTTGGCCATTTCAAGCTTCTTATCATCAATATCAATTGCATAAACTTTTTTAGCTCCAAATACTTTCGCCCATTGAATAGCTAACAACCCAATATTACCGCAGCCCATAATAGCAACCTCACTACCCGGTTGCATTGTGGTTCGGTTAAATCCGTGCACAACTACTGCAGATGGTTCAATCATTGCTGCTGTATCATAATCTACATTATCAGGAATAGGTACTATATTTTCAGCTGGTAATTTAACATATTCTGCATATGCACCTGGATGTCTTGCGCCGATAACAGTAAGTTTTTCACAGCGTGCCAGCTCTCCTTTTTGACAGCTGTAACACTTGCCACAATAAAAAGTTGGACAGCCTGCAACACGATCTCCTACTTTGATTCCTTCAACGCCGGATCCAATTTCTGTAACTTCTCCTGCAAATTCATGCCCAAATATCATGCCTTCTACATAGGGACCAAGCTTATTGAATCGAGAAATATCTGAGCCACAAATTCCTACGGCTTTCACTTTAACGATTACATCATCTTCATTTTCTATAACTGGTTGATCTGCATCTTCAAAACGCAAATCTTGTATGCCATAAAGTTTTAATGATTTCATCTCAATCGCCCTTTTCTTGATGCAGTTTGATGTTCACTTTTAATTTACTGATTCATTTTTCGTTTGTTTTTTTTTATTGATAATTAGTTTATATAATGCAAATCCTACTATAATTGTATTAAGGATCATCTGATGTTCAAAATAAAAATCAGCTATAGAGCGAAAAGGTCCCAACATAAACTCTAGAAATGTATCCGTCATTACTAATTCATCCTCATTTCTGTATTATGTGAACAGCTTTACTAAAGGCCACTGATGCTTGACCTTAAACTAGTACATATATCTATTTTATAGGAGTTAATAATACTTTAATTGCTTCTCCACTTTTTATAGCTTGATAGGCTTCATTCCACTGTCTGATATCAAACTCATGCGTAACCAACGCCTTAGCATTCACTAAGCCATCGTTCATTAATGCAAGCGACGGTTCCCAGTCGGCTGATTTTTGACTTCTGCTTCCTACAACACGAATTTCTTTTTGGATGATTTTTTCAAGATCGAACTGTATTTCTGGCTGAGCAAAAAGGCCTACTTGGCAATATTGTCCTTTTTTACGTAACAAATCGAGTCCTTGTTTAGTTGCTGGAACCGCACCGGAACATTCAAATACTACATGGGCACCATAGCCATCCGTCAAACTGTTGACGAGTTCTTTAAGATTTTCTTCCTGCGTATTCACAGTATAGTCAATCCCTAGCTCCTTAGCTTTGTCTAGACGTACTTTATCGTTTGTTAAACCAGTGATTATAACAGTAGCACCTTGGCTTTTAGCAACTTGTGCAGTTAGCAGCCCGATCGGACCTGGTCCAATGACAATTGCAATATCCCCTTTAGTAATCCTTGTTTTTGCAACGGCATGATGTGTACATGCTAATGGCTCAGTCATTGCTGCCGATTGGTAATCTACGTTTTCAGGAATATGATGTACGCTTTCTTTACGAGCGATTAAATACTTTGTAAATCCGCCATCCTGTTGTGTTCCTAACCCTTTACGATGATTGCAAAGATTATAATCTTCAGACTTACAATATTCACATTCACCGCAAATATAGAAAGTAGTTTCAGAAGTTACGCGATCGCCAAGTTTAAACTCCGTAACCCCTTCACCTACTTCAACGACCTCTCCGGAAAATTCATGCCCTAATGTAACAGGCACTGCTACTTTGTAATGCCCTTCATAGGTATGGATATCAGATCCACAAATTCCGGCATACTTCACTTCGATTTTCACTTGATCCTTGCCAGGGGTAGGCTCCGGTTTATCTTGAATTTCAAGATTTCCAAATCCATGTTCCGTTTTCACTAATGCTTTCACCTGAATTCCTCCTATCCTGCTTCTGTTCCTGCAATCGAGTTAGTTAAAAAGGCTAAAGAGTTTATAGATGACCCAGTTCACAATGTTTCCACCTTGGTCAAGACTTGAAATCATTGCTGAACCTTCAGGCATGTTGAAGTCACTCTTCATAGCCATTTCCGTGAACATTGGCGCGATATCTGTTGCAATGTATAAAGAAATTGCAATCATGATTGCACCGACGATTACAGAATGAATGATATTTCCTCTAGCTGCTCCTACGATGAATGCAACAATGAATGGAATCGTTGCCAAGTCACCAAACGGTAGTACTTGGTTACCCGGCAAAAGAACCGCCATAACAACCGTAATCGGAACTAAGAGCAATGCTGTTGAAATGACTGATGGATGTCCTAGTGCAACCGCTGCATCCAATCCGATATAAATTTCTCGATCACCAAATCGTTTATTCAACCATTCACGTGCGGATTCGGATACAGGTAGTAACCCTTCCATTAAGATCTTAACCATACGTGGCATTAACACCATTACGGCAGCCATTGCCATACCGATTTCAATTACTTCACCAGCACTATATCCTGCTAATGCACCAATCGCTGCACCAAGGAATAACCCGATGAAAATCGATTCTCCAAAAATACCAAAACGTTTTTGAATAGTATCTGGATCTGCATTCCAGTTTTTCAAAACGGGAACTTTTTGAATTAATTTAACTAATAAGATACCTGGCGCATAAGAAATTGTACTACCTGTCGCGATAGAGATACCTGGTAGATCGTAGAATTCACTCATCATAGGTGCTGTCCAATCAGCAACTTTAAGACAGATGATCTGGAATAGAACCGCTGCGATCAAGCCTTGGATAATGCTTCCTGAAATCGCATAGACCATTGAAGCCATGAAAGTATAGTGCCAGAAATTCCAAATGTCCACGTTCATTGTTTTTGTTGTTTTCGTAACAAGCATGACAACGTTTACAAATAATCCAAGTGGAATGATAAAAGCCGCTACAACTGATGCCCATGCTATGGATGATGATGCAGGCCAACCAACGTCAATGACATTCAAATTTACTCCCAACCGTTCGACCATACCTTGTGCTGCAGGCCCGAGGTTCATAACAAGCAAGTCTATCACTAAGAAAATACCAACAAATGCAACCCCGATTGTTAAACCAGAACGAAAAGCCTTACCTGGTTTTTGACCGAAAAATAAACCTAATAAAAAGATAGCAACAGGTAAGATTACAGTTGCTCCTAGGGCTAAAAAGCCTTGTATAAAATCGACAAATCCTTGCATTCCTCATTCTCCTGACATTTTAAAGTAAATCTCGATTCCTACTAGAGAAATCGAGATTGTGTTAGTTTTAATATGATGATTTATTTTTGTAGTTCATCCAAAATTTGTTTTTTTGTATCTTCCATACCGATCCCAGTTAAGAATGCACGTGCATTAATCACTGGAAATGGATATTCAGTCTTCGTCATTGCAGTTGTTACTAATAGATCAGCTGTATCTACATGGCTACCAACTTCAGTAATTTTGATTTGAACTAAGTTAACTTTAATTTTATGTTCTTTTGCCATTTCTTCAATCGCGTTATTTACAACTGTTGATGTTGCAATTCCCGCTCCACAAGCTACTAATACCTTTTTCATTATTGTCCACCTCCTTCCAAAGTAAAGTTTAATTTATTAGCCAATAAAGCAATGATTTTTGTTTTATCTTTTTCACTTGCTAGAAGTTGCAATGTATTTTCATCTTGGAAGATTTGCATTAAATTCTGCAATAAACTAAGTTGCGAATCTTCTTTATCCATTGCTAGCATGAAGACTAACTTAACAGGTGTCGTTTCATCTGGATCACCCATAACACCGAACTCGACTGGTTCTTTTAAAACTGCTACGCTGATTGTTTTCTTATTTACATGTATTGAGTCTGTGTGTGGAATCGCTACAGATACTCCAAGTGTCGGTAATCCTGTTGCATATTCTTTTTCCCTGGCAATCACTGCATCCTTAAAGGTTTCTTTCACTAAACCTTTTTCTTCTAGATTTTCAGCCATTGTACTTAAAATTTCTTCTTTTGTAGCACCTTCTAAATCCAATAGAATAATAGATTCATTAAAATATAAATCGTTCATTTTTCGTACCCCCATAATCCCAATTAGTCAATCGAATATTTTTTTATAATGTCATATATTTCTTCAATTGATTGCGCTTCAATAATCGCGTTGCGATCTTTCTCAGACGCTGCAAGTTTCATCAATTGCATTAACGCTCTAAAATGTTGTTGCTTATCTTTTGCAGCGATTATTACCACCAAATTAATGAAGTGATTTTCTCCAAATTTAACTCCCTCTTGTAATCTCAATAGGCTCATCGAAACATTATTTACACCTTCATCGGGAGCTGCGTGCGGAATTGCAAGATTAGGTGCTATGACAATATATGGATCTTCTTCACCATAGTTAATAATTGCTTCCACATACTTCGGATCAATATGACCACTTTCAACGATCGGCTTGGCACCTATCCGAATTGCTTCCGTCCACGATGTAACCGAATTCATCAAAGTTATATTACTTGGTGTTATTAAATCGCTTAAATTAGTAGCTGTATGTTCAGGTTCCCGATTGATTACAGATATCTTATTATCTCGATTCACATACTCATATAATTCTTTTTCCAGCAGCTGTTCAGTTTCAATGACTGCATGTTTTTTCACGATATCAATGATTTCTTCAATATTCACTTCAAAAGGGATATACCCATGTAACTCGAGCAAAACTTGTTTTCTTAACCGATACTTCTCACCCCGTTCAAGAAGCGAACTAGCCAGAAATAGTTTTTTATCTGTTTCTAAGAAAATTGGGGAGAATACGATATCGTAATCTAAATCAAAATTGTAAAATTCTCTAACCGACAACGAATCCAAAAAGACAAACTCCGGAAACAACTCACGTAATTCACTAAACATTAATCGTGAAACAGAAACACCTTTAGGACAAACGACAATCGCCTTGATCTTTTCTTGGAGACTATCTCCTTGTTTTCTTAACCATCCGCCTATTAGCATGGTTAAAAAGGCTGTTTCACTGTCAGGTATATCACTTCCGATTAACTCGGCAAGCGGTTTAGTAGATTTTCCTACAAGATGGTGTAACTCTTTGTACTTTTTACTTATTAACGTATGTCCGACATCATTCACTTCAGTTAGCTGATATTTAATCCTATAGTAGGCTGGCTTCACATGAAGTAAAAGTTTAGTCAATAATTGTTTTCGATCCTGCAAATAGATTGCTGCGCTTTTTTCAAACAAACGCAACATATCATCTAATGCTTGCACTAAATTAGGAATTGTTTCATCTATTAAAGATTCAGACCAATACACATTTGCGGTAAGTAAATGTAATGTGATGAATAAACGCTCTTGCACTGGAATGTCCTCAAAATCGAATAATATTTCTTCGGTTGCCCTGTGCTCCTTCGTGTCTGATAACTCCTCGTATTTAATTGAAAATGAGCTTTTCATAACGTTCGATTTCACTCTGCGTAATACTAATAAAAGTGTATAAGGCAATGTCTCAATTTTTTCATCCGTGAATTTCAAGTTTAATTTATTTTCAACCTTTTCAAGTCGAATTCTCAATTCTTCCAATTCAGTTTCTTTAATACCCACTAATTCCCTAAGCCGAAGTTTTCCATTTGGCATTTCTAGCACTTTATAAATGATGTTTATTAATAGTTTTCGAATGAAAAACTCTTCACCTTCTATTAAATAGCCATATCTTCTAGAATAACGAATAGCAAGTTCATATTCAGAAACCCATTTACGCGCTTCATTTAAATCACTAAGAATTGTATTTTTGCTAACATCTAATTCACTAGTGAAATGAATAAGTGAAAGATCCTCATTCTTACTCAAAAGCATTAATATAATCATATAAGCACGTTGTGTTTCGGATATAATATTCATATTCGATGAAGCAACGACTTTCTCATTACTATAATTCGAAAAAATTGTGTGATCTATAATAAAATGTCCTTGTCTCGTTCGTTCAATAATTGGAAGGTGTTTAGCCTGTAGCAAGTCATTGATTTTATCGAAACTATATCCTAGTTGTCTACGTGTTAAACTATACTTTTCTTCTAGATCCTTACTTGTAGTGCCAGGATTGCTCATTAACTCATCAAAAATCATGCGACTTCGACTATCGAATTGCATACTCGCCCTCCTTTGATTGATTGTAGCACGACAAATCCAAATGTTGCACAATATTTCGTCACAATTCAACCACTATAAATTGTACATCATTGTGCTCCACACTTATTAACTTGAAATCAGTGTGGTATATGAAGGTATCTGCTACATTATTGATACTGTTGTTAAGTTAAACAGTTGTACATTTCAGAATAAATCGCACAAAAAAATCAGCCACTTAATTACCTTGGATGATTTTCATTTTAATTCTATAGGATAGACAAGCTTATGCTTTACGTTTATTTATTACACATTTTAGCTACAATAAATAAACTCCCCCCCCTTCTGAAGTGTTTAGTTATTAATAAATCACATTATTTTTTTGTGAAATAAATAATTATCCCAGTGCACTTACTTCCATATCTACTTTAATCAAAAACTAGCTTCCTACCCTAGTAGACAGCCATATTCTTCATTTATTCGATTCCGAGCAGTGTAACACTTTAACTAACCAGGTCCTAATATGCGATCCTCACATATACTACTAGGTATATATTGAAAAAGGAGATGCTCAATTTTGTCTGATGATCAGTTTCCAGTCCCGCACAATCCCAGTAACTCGGAACTCCCCTTTGGACAGCCACATTATCCAAGAAAACAAGAAACAGTTCAATTTACGAAACAAGGTGCTGCACCGACTAATCCACCGCCATCTACTATTCCAAAACCACAAACGGGACCACTTTCCATAGATCCAGGCGCGTTACGAGGTTGCTTATTTCACGATACTTACCTACGGCTCGTAAACCGAACTTCATTTTGGTTTCATCCAACATACATCGATTACATTACAACTACTGGTTATAAATGGGATGGCTATGCATGGATTCCATGGAGAATAGACTTGAATAGAATCATATCTTTTCAGTGCACATAGTATTAAGTCAATAAACAAAAAAGGCCAATTTCCATTAAACACGATGTTGTAATCATTCGTGTTTAATGGAGAAATTGGCCTTTTTAATTATGTCGTTACATTTACTTAAATACAGATTACGAGTGCTAAGAAATCTAGATTCCTTAACTATTCAATACTGTACTAAACGCTAAACTTTTATTAATGAAACACAATCGTTTTGTTACCTTCCACAATAATCCGATTTTCAAGATGCCACTTTACGGCTTTTGCAAGAACACGACGTTCGATTCGACTGCCGATTTTTTTCAAATCGATTACGTCGTCACGATGGTCCACCCGCTCGATATCCTGCTCAATAATTGGACCTTCGTCTAGATCGTTTGTTACATAATGAGAAGTAGCCCCTATCAGCTTCACACCACGGTCATATGCCCGTTCATATGGTCGTGCTCCAATAAACGCCGGAAGGAAAGAGTGATGAATATTGATGATTCGATGTTGAAAATGATTAACAAAATCAGGCGTAAGAATTTGCATATAGCGAGCAAGAATCAGTAAATCAACACTGTATTCTTCCATTAGACGAATCTGTTCTTCTTCTACTTGTTTCCGAATGTCTTTATTGGCCGGAATATAATGAAATGGAATTCCTAAAGATTCAACCATCTCCCGTGCGTCCTCATGGTTACTTACAACAACAACAATATCTGTGTCCAAGTCACCATTTTTCCATTCCCACAAAAGTTCCATTAAACAATGTGGCTCTTTTGAAACAAAAATGGCTGTCCGCTTCCGCTCACTTTCGTAAGCAAAGTGGTAATCCATAGAATGATTGGTAGCGATTGCCTCAAAATCACTTTCCAACTGTGCTGACTTTTCTTTCAAATCCTCACAGTAAAACTCCATTCGAATAAAAAAGTTGCCCTTTTCCGGATCATTTGAATACTGACTTGATTCAATGATATTCGAATCGTGATTATGCAAAAACGTCGACAACATCGATACAATCCCCGGTTTATCCGGACATTTCACTAACAGTCGCCCCCGATTTTCTCTTTGATTTCCCTGTTTTTTTAATTTCATTTCAACTTCTGTTTTAATAGACATTTACGAACATCTCCTAATGTTAATCATGCTACACATGTTGAAATAAAGAACCCATATAATTTGCAATGACGCTAGTGGATGCCTTTCGTCTAAGCCAAGCAGCTTCAATGCCACAGTCTTAGGGCTTCGGCTCCCCATTGTAAGGCGCCTTCGCTCAGTTTATATAGGTATTCATTTGTTCAACTTATATAGTTAATATTATTGGTCATACTACGAGCCTACGCAATGCTTTCAATTGTACCCCATTTTTAAAAATCATGATAGTTATCTAAATAGGCGCCTTTAAAGAAAAAAGTATCAATCCTCTTGTTTTTGCTCATCATAACAAAAAGGAGGTGTGATACCATGGCTCAAGAAATCCTTTGTGAAGTAAGTAACTGTAAGTATTGGGGTCCGGGAAACAAATGTAAAGCGAATTCTATCTACGTAGTCAGTCAAAAGGGTAAAAAGGCAACAAGTAGCGAAGAAACGGATTGTAAAACATTCGTGCCTAGAGATTAAATAACAGCGTATTTCAAATCAATTTCGATTATTTATTCATTTGTTGAGACTTAGTATCATTCACAGTGAAACGCGCCAGATTCTAAAATAGCCCTGAGCTGTTTTGGAATCTGGCACCTTTTATGTCGTTAAATAATTCGCAATTTCCATTGCATTGACTTCTTTTCAAATGAATTCTGTCGCTTCTATGATATCGATCAATGGTGAGATGAGCCGACGTTTGATGCCGATCCAATTGACGATGATAACAACTGCAACGGCGACTCTGCCTCCTATAATGGACAATATACTTGGAAACTCCTTCAACCAGTGCCACGTAATATAAGCAATCGCCGCGAGAAAAATCCCCTGATAATTAGTTTACACTATTTTTATTCCACTTACTCATGTACATTCCGGTCACCATAACCTATAATAGTATAAAATCCAATTAGAATAGTAGGTTTTAATATGAAAACAATTCCAAAACCTTTAGTAATAGCTAATCAATGGACGATTGTTTTGACTGTATTTATTGCACTTCTAACACAGTCAGCTTGGATACTACTCATACCATTAATCGCAAATTTTTCAAGTTTACTGACGGGATTCCATCCAATTTTAGTACTTGTTAAACGATTTTTAGCTAAACCGGCAAATCAATATATGCAAGAAGACTACACGCAGTTAAGATTTAACCAATGGTTAGCTGTCGGATTTTTATTCGTTGCATGCCTAAGCTTTTCATTGAATTGGACTATATTATTTAATATCGCCACGATGATGGTTGGCATAGCTGCATTCATCGCAATTCTAGGTTTTTGCATAGGTTGCTTTGTACGCTTCCAATACCAACAATGGAGTTATCGACGTAATTAAGTACTTTATAACAAAAAAATGAAAATCAGCCATTAACATGTATGGTTGATTTTCATTATATTTGTGTGTCATCGAGACGTATTACTGATACTTTTTCGAACCTTCAACTACTTGCTATCTTATTCTAACCCTTTCCCGACCCCTTTCAGAAAATCCAGTCCAAATTTTACGGCCCGGTTCGTATCTGGATCATTTAACGCAGTCATCAATTGAAAAATACTTACTTTTTGCCCATTACCACTATAAAGTTCCGCTTCATTGAGTCCATTTTTGACACTGGCTGCAAGTTTCGCTGTAACATCAGGATTAATAGATGAAATCACACTGCTTGCATTTAGCACGTGGTTGATTATATTGGTCACTGGGTCACGCGATGCTTGGTCCACCGCAATTTTGGCAATATCATCCTTCGCCTTTACCATTGCCTTCAGTGCGTCAAAGACTCCCGCGCTATCCAACTCCCCAGTGATTTCAAGTATTTTACTGAGAGCCCGGTCTTGTTCGACAATTAATGTCTGCAGCTCCTCCAGTTTATTTTGTTTGATTTCTTGCGGTGTCTGTTCGTTCCGTTTAATAGAAGTAATGGGTACCGCCATCGTATATCACCCTTCTTTCTCATCTTCTGCTAATTGCAGATATCCTGGACGCGCCCATTTCCGCTCTACTTCCACACCATTTTGCGGGTGACGCTCTTTATTGCGATGGTTCGATTTGGGCAACGGGTTTTCACCTTCTTTTCGAAGTACTTCCATTCGTACCATCGTCTGTTTATACGCAGGTGTATTCGTGCGTTGATCGACAGCTGGTCCGGTTAAGAAATTAATGGCTGATTCTTTTTCAACCGAATTCATCGGTAAGAATAATTCATTTTTCTTCACACGGCCCGTTACAAGTGCCGGCAGCTTTAATGCCCCGTATGGCGAAATCAGGCGTACAAGGGAACCGCTTAACACACCACGCTCTTTCGCGAGTTCCGGCGAAACCTCAACAAAAACTTCCGGTACTTTCTCCTGAATTCCATCCGATTTATTTGTCATATTGCCTTCGTGGAAATGTTCTAGCAAACGTCCGTTATTAATGTGGAGATCATATTCTACGGGGAATTCTACGGGTTCCACCCAGTCAGAAAGAGCGAAACGTGCCTTTTTGTCTGGGAAATTAAATCCTTCCATGTACAATAACGGTGTGCTTGCGCCATCCAAACTACCCCATAAGAAGCTGTTCCAACCTTCCATTACGCTATAATCCGCTTGACTGAATAACGGTGAAAGGCTCGCCATTTCCGCAAATATCTCACTCGGATGACTGTATTTCCAGTTTGCGCCGAGACGGTTAGCGATTTCCTGTACAATCCACCAGTCCGCGCGTGCATCGCCCAATTCCGGAAGTGCTTTGTATAAACGTTGCACACGTCTTTCCGTATTTGTAAATGTACCATCTTTTTCAAGCGATGGTACTGCCGGTAAAATGACATCTGCATATTGTGCTGTTCTTGAGAAAAAAATATCCTGAACAACGAGAAAGTCGAGTTTAGACAAGACATCGTGTACATGGTTCGCATTAGAATCGACGAGCGCCATATCCTCACCAACGATATACATGGCTTTCATGTTCCCATCATCGATTGAATGCAGCATCTGAATATTATCAAGCCCAGGCTTATTATCGATTTTCACACCGTATGCCTTTTCGAATTTCTGACGGGCCAAATCATCAGTAACGTGTTGATAGCCTGGAAGCCATCCCGGTAGCGATCCCATATCACATGCACCCTGTACATTATTATGTCCTCGGAGCGGATAAGCTCCTGCACCTGGGCGACGATAATTTCCTGTCGCAAGTAACAAATTGGATATCGCGGCTGAAGTATCCGATCCACCGGTATTTTGTGTCACACCCATTCCCCAAAGAATACAAGTACCGTCTGCATCACGAATCATTTCCGCCGTCCTGATTAGCATATCCTTAGATACTCCACATACTTTTTCAGCGTAGTCAAGTGTATATTTCTCAAGAACTTCCTTGAAATCCTCTAAAAAATGGACGTTATCATCAATAAACGACTGGTCATGCCATCCCTTGTCAATCATGTATTTTGTCACTGCCATGAGCCATACTTGATCAGTTCCTTGCTTCGGACTTATAAAGATATCGGATCGTTCAGCCATTTCATTTTTCCGCAAGTCGGCGACAATCAATTTTTGTCCGTGCAGTTTATGCGCACGCTTCACACGAGTGGCGAGAACTGGATGTCCTTCCGCGGGATTAGCTCCGACAATAATAACTAGACCCGCTTTAGCAATATCTTTAATTGTTCCAGCGTCTCCCCCCATCCCGACTGTGCGGAACAGACCGTCTGTCGCTGGAGACTGACAATAGCGTGAACAGTTATCAACGTTATTTGTTTCAAATACTTGGCGTGCTAGCTTTTGAATAACGTAGTTCTCCTCATTTGTAATTTTTGAAGAGGAAATGATACCGACTGCTTCTTTTCCATACTCTTTCTTAATTGCGCCCAACTTAAGAGCGACTAGATCAAGCGCTTCTTCCCATGTGACTTCGACAAAAGAATCGCCTTTCCGGATAAGTGGTTTCGTAATCCGTTCTTCGCTGTTGACGAAATCCCAACCGAATTTCCCTTTTACACACGTCGAAATCGCATTGACTGGCGCATCTGAAACGGGTTGGATTTTTAATATCTTCCGGTCTTTCGTCCAGACTTCAAACGAACAGCCTACACCGCAAAATGTACAGACTGTTTTCGTTTTCTTCGTTCTCGTATCGCGCATGGCCGCTTCTGCATCTGAGATGGCCATAATGCCGCTATACCCCGGCTCCACGTCTTTGACAAGGTCTATCATCGGCGACAGGATTTCCTCTTTTAGTCTGGTCATGAATCCTGCTTCACCAAGCATTGATTTTTCCATCAGAGCATTACACGGACATGCAGTAACACATTGCCCACAGCCGACACAGGAAGAGTCATTAATTTTCGCGCCCCCATCCCAAAGGACAATTGGACGGTCCCTCTCCCAATCAATCGATAAGGTCTCATTTACCTGTAGATTTTGGCATACTTCCACACACTGACCGCAAGCAATGCATTGATTTGGGTCGTAACGGTAAAATGGATGTGTAAAATCCACACTTTCCTGTGTACATTTTGGTTCGTACGGATATTTTTGATGTTCAATTTCCATCATATCCACGGTATTATGGATTTTACAGTTGCCATTGTTGTTGTCACAAACTGTACAATACAGCAAATGATTTTCGAGAATGCGATCCATCGCTTCCGTCTGAACTTCTTTAGCACGCGTCGAAGAAAGCGCTATGTTCATTCCAGAAACGGCTTTTGTTGAACAGGCACGCAGTAGACGGCCATCCACTTCCAAGATGCACGTATCACATGTCTCAATCGGGTCCACTTCAGGTAAGTAACAAATTTGCGGATGAGCGATTTTATGGTCATTGATTACCTCAAGAATTGTCTTGCCTTCCACGAAGTCGTAATTGGAACCGTCAATCTTGACTGGCATGCGGCCGCCTCCTTTTTTATAAATAAAAACCACTTTGAAAAATACACCGACTTGACATGTGCACTTTCATAGTGGAATAGTCTTCTAACAGGACATGGTGAACTATCAATCCATAATTCTACTTAACATTTAATAACACCATAGCACTTCATGCTGTAACGCACTCTTAAATACTAGTATACTTTAAATTGATAGAATAAACAATTTACAATAAGAGTACTTTTCTTTTACAAACGCGAGGGGGGAAAACAGATGGAACAAGTAAATACACGGACTGTTTTTCGATACTCGAATGGACATTTCGTGAAAAAAGAGGACCAAATTGTAATCGAGCACCCCGTCACGATCAAAATCAACGATCGAGAATTCGCAACAATCGTTTGTTCACCCGAGTACATTGAAGACATGGCTGTCGGTTTTCTAGCATCTGAAGGCATCATTCCGAACTATGAAGATATCAAAGCTATTTCGGTCCAAGAAGAATTGGGAATTGTTCATATCAAAACAAACAAGATGTATCCTTTTTATGAAAAATTGCTAAACAAACGCTACATCACCTCTTGTTGCGGCATGAGTCGACAAGGATTTGTGTTCGCAAATGATGCATTAACGGCAAAAAAAATGACGAAAACTCATGTCTCACTTACTCCGAAAGAGTGCTTTTTCCTAATGGAGCAGATGGAACAATCAGCAGACATGTTCCGTCAAACTGGCGGCGTCCATAATGCAGCTCTCTGCATGCCTACCGATATTATTCTGTCGAGGGTGGATATTGGAAGGCATAATGCCCTGGATAAAATCTACGGTCATTGTTTGAAACATAAGATTCCAGTCAGAGACAAAGTAATTGTGTTCAGTGGTCGTATTTCATCGGAGATTTTATTGAAAGTGGCAAAAATCGGCTGTGAAATTATCCTATCAAAATCTGCCCCTACGGAATTGGCGCTGACACTTGCAGAAGAACTTGGCATTACGACCGTCGGATTTATTCGGCAAAGTTCCTTCAACCTGTATACTCATCCACAGCGAATCACCGTGGACGAAAACGCTGATACTCATTCCTACTAATACACTACATGACGAAATTAACGCAAAAAAAGAGCTTAGTTTCGAAACAACCCACAGGTGTTTGAAACTAAGCTCTTTATTTCATTTTAAAATACGGTTCAAAAAGGCCTTTGTTCGGTCGTGCTGCGGGTTCGTTAACAGTTCAACGGGATGACCGGATTCGATAATTTCTCCGTTATCCATGAACATAACCCGGTTCGCCACTTCCTTGGCAAACTCCATTTCATGCGTAACGACAATCATCGTCATATGCTCTTTGGCTAGTTCCTTCATGACTTGCAGTACTTCACCCGTCAACTCTGGATCCAAAGCAGATGTAGGTTCATCAAACAGTAAAATTTCAGGACTAGTCATAAGTGCACGGGCAATGGCTACTCTTTGTTTTTGCCCGCCCGAGAGTTTTGAAGGATAAGTCGCAGCCTTATCCGTAAGTCCAATTTTATCAAGTAGCTCAGCACTTCGTCGTTGGATTGCAGCGACTGGCTCTTTCTTGAGCAATCTGGGGGCTAGCTCTAGATTTTCTTTGACAGTGAGATGCGGAAAAAGATCAAAATGCTGGAACACCATACCCATCTTAGAAGTAACTCGCTTGATCTCCTGTGGTTTCGAATAGATTCCGTCTTTCACCAAATATTCGCCCGACACACAAATATTTCCGCCATTTATTACTTCCAGATGAACAAGACTGCGAAGCATCGTGCTTTTTCCAGAACCTGAGGGGCCAATCACAGCGACTACATCGTTTTTATTTACATCAAAAGTGATTTGTTTCAGTACTTCAAGCTCGCCAAATGATTTTTTAAGATTAGATACTTCAATGATTGCCATGTCCACCACTCCTTTTTAGTTATAATTGAATCTTCGTTCAAGCCACTTAAAGAATGTGGTTAATAAGAGCGTTATGACTAGATAAATTGCGCCCGCGAAGAAAAAGGGCATAATCGTAAAATCACGGTTAACAGCTGTCTGCGCAAAGTGTAACAATTCCGGTACGGCAACAGCATAAAGCAACGCAGTATCTTTAACCAAAGTCACCGATTCGTTTGCAACAGAAGGAAGGGCGACGCGAAACATTTGTGGTAAGATAACTCGTGTTGTTGTCTGCCACTTATTTAAACCGAGCACCTGAGAAGCCTCATATTGGCCCTTATCAATTGACAGAAGACCGCCACGGAAAATTTCTGCAAAATAAGCTGCATAGTTTAATATAAAGCCTAAACAAGCAGCCACGAAGCGGTCTAAAACCAAATATTCTCCTATAATTGGTAGTAATGGTAGCCCAAAGACGATGAACAATAGCTGTAATAAGAGCGGTGTACCACGCATCAAATAAATGTAACTATTGGCAAACCAGGCTATAGGCTTGATGCTACTTCTAACTCCAAGCGTTAGTGCGAAGCCTAGCGGAATCGACACTACAATGGCAACCAAAAACAAAAGGACTGTCACTTGTGCCCCTTCCAGCATCGGCTTCAGTATTGAGCTTATATAATCTAAAGACATGAAAAAATTCCTCCAAAAACAAAACAGGGTTTCACAAGGAAATCCTGTTTGTCTCATATTTGTTCGGTCTGTTTAGTCCAATACTTTGTTTTCTCCAAACCACTTTTTCGAGATATCGGCAGCTGTACCATCTTGATTCATTTCATCAAGTGCTTTTTGAAGTTTTTCCAGTAGATCCTCATTACCTTTTTTCACGCCTATTCCATATTCTTCCGGAGCCAGTGATTCGTCGAGTACCTTAAATGTACCTTGTTCTTTGGACATGTAATAATCAATAACAACTTCATCAATTACTACCGCATCCAAACGACCAGTCTTCAAATCGGTTAAGGCAAGAACATTGTCGGCAAACTCAGTTACTTTCTTAATTTTGGATTTAACAACATTAGCATCCAAGGCGTCAGAAGCAGAAGATAAAGATTGAAGACCAACTTCTTTATTTTCCAAATCATCAAGTTTAGTAATATCTGAACTAGCTAACGTTGCCACTACTTGTGCATTTCTCAAGTAGGGTTTCGTGAAAAGAACCTTTTCTTTACGTTCATCTGTAATGGTATACCCGTTCCATATGAGGTCAATCCGTCCACTACTCAACTCAGATTCTTTTGTTTTCCAATCGATGGGCTGAAATTTAGCTGTTAAGCCCATTCTTTCAGCAGCCGCTTTTGCATAGTCAATGTCAAAACCAACGATTTCATTACTTTCATCGCGGAATCCAAGAGGCGCGAATTTGTCGTCTATGCCAATTACAATTGTGTTGTCTTGGTCTTTCCCTGCTGATTTGGAACATCCCATTAGGAGTGTAAATACTGCAACTGCGGTTAGAATAATTGTTACTAAGCGTTTCATAATATAAAAAACCTCTCTCTCTAATTCAATATTTACTTTAGCGCATTAACGCGTTAACTAGTTGATACTTAATAAGATAACATACTTTAGGCTGATAGGATAGTCCCCTTTTATTATTTTCCAAAAAAACTTAATAACCGGAACTTCCATAGCTATAATATCAGAATTATCTAATAAAATCCTTCTTACACTCTCACGCGCGCAAATCAGGAACTTTCCAAC
>CAZWAW010000031.1:0-28442 GCA_964632025.1 uncultured Sporosarcina sp. | reverse complement strand
TTTTACGTAAATAAATAGTTAATCAACAGACGTGTTCTTTATTTACAGTATTCGTTCACAAAAAAGTACTCTTTGATAAGGCACTGATTTACTTCTTGTTATACAATTATAGGATAGCGTTTTATTCAACTAGTAATGGAGTGAATGACAATTATGATAAAGAATGAACAATCTGCAAAAACGTTTAAAAAACGTAATTATAAACCATGGATTATTGCACTTTCTGTTATACTCATCGGCGCAATTGGCGTCTTGTCTGGAATGCGAGGCGTTAAAGATTTTGATGCATTCGATCTAACAATCCTGCCTTTGACGAATGCAATTTTGAATAGTTTTACGTTTGTATTCCTGGTGTGTGCTCTTATAGCCATTCTTAAACGGAATATAACTGTTCATCGCCGTTTTATTTACGCAGCGTTTGTCACAACGTTTCTCTTCCTAATTACGTACGTTTCTTACCATTATCTAGCTCCATCCACGCCCTACGGTGGAGAAGGCTTTATGGCCGGATTCTATTACTTCATTCTAATCACACATATTATCCTTGCAGCAGCTATAGTCCCGCTTGCATTGACGAGTGTAGCGCGCGCATGGAATATGGAGAATGAACGTCATAAGAAAATTGCGCGATGGACAATGCCGATTTGGCTATACGTTAGTTTTACAGGTGTGTTGGTGTATATACTGATTTCGCCTTATTATTGAGTGGTGTGTGCTAGTAAAAAGCCTTTCAGCAGTTTTCACACGGTTTAATTTAAAACCCCCAGTGCTTCAAACAACAATAAATTGACATTAAATTTATATCATGCAGCACATGCATTAGCACTGTCTTTTGACAGTGCTTTTTTGTTTGGAAATTAAGTTGGTGGAATTGAATCATATAGAATGCTATGTAGTTAAAATGGAATTTAGATTATTTATTTCCAATTTATGAAACTTTATGGATAAACAAACGTACTGATGATAGAGTGTTTTTTTGGGGGTGAAGGGTGTCTTTGGTAAAGAGGAGGGTTTTGTTGAGTAACGTGTGGCGGAAATAAAACGACCCATCACGGTCATAATAAAAACGGCAATTAGTAGTACGTTAAGAAAGGCCTTGAAACTAAGGGCAAGTGCTTCAATTCACTCATGCACTAATAGGTTTTTTATTATAAATACAAACGAAAGAGGTCATACATTTGGGGAAATGGAGAAGCATCGGTATCTTTCTTATCGTTATTGTTGTACTCGTGGCATGTTCAAAGAAGGAGACGCCCGAAGATAGGCTTTCGGCTTATATCAAATTATGGAATGATGCTGAGTTTACAAAAATGTATGATGAATATGTGAGTGGAGCTTCAAAAGAGGCTTTCGGTTCAAGTGAATACATTGACCGAACGACGAAACTGTATAAAGATTTGACTATCACTGATGTAAAAGTTGTTTTTACTAAGCCGGATGGAGATAAGAACTATAAATCTGAGGATCAACCGGAGTTTCCTGTACATATAACAATGGAAACAGTTGCAGGACCAGTGGAGTTCGAGAAAAAAGTGATGATGACATATGGTAAATCAGGTGAAGATGAAAATTGGTTTGTCGAATGGGATCCATCTTTCATTCTGCCAGATTTAACGAAGGCAGATAAGGTAGGCATTTCTACTATTACTTCAAAGCGCGGTGAAATCTATGATCGCAATGGACTGCCTGTGGCGATAAATGGAAAAGGGTATGAAGCAGGAATAGTACCAGAAAAGTTCAATGAAGAAAGGGATGCAGAAAAACTCGCAACAATACTTAGTACAACACCTGAATTTATTAACAAACAACTCACTCAAAGTTGGGTCAAGTCGGATCAATTTGTTCCCATTAAAAAAGTGGCTTCAACCCAAGATACGATTATAGAGAAAATGATTGAAGTTCCAGGGGTTACCTATACACAAGTAGAAATGCGAGAATATCCATATGGCAAGTCACTTTCACATCTTACTGGCTATATCAGTCGTATTAATGCGGACGAATTAGAAAAAGTCAAAAATCAAGGGTATGGAGAAACTGATTTTATCGGTAAACGCGGGCTGGAACAGCTTCTTGAAGAACAGCTTCGTGGTCAGGACGGGGTCCGAATATATATTGAGAAAACGGACCAAGGAGCAGAGAGAATTACGATAGCCGAGAAAACTGCAGCTGATGGGAATTCAGTCACTTTAACAATTGATGCGGAACTTCAGCAGAGGACATTTAATGCGATGACAGGTGAGGTAGGAGCGGCGGCAGCAATTGATCCTAAAACGGGAGAAACGCTCGTGTTAACAAGTTCGCCAGCTTTCGATCCAAATGAATTTATGATTGGCATCAGTTCATCACGCTACAAAGAATTGACGGAGGATCCTTTACAACCACTATTAAATCGATTCGCGGCGACATATGCTCCGGGGTCGGCAATAAAACCGATTACAGCGGCTATTGGATTAGAGGCAGAAACAATAGACCCGAGCAAAGGCTATACAATTGAAGGAAAGAGATGGAAGAAAGATGAATCGTGGGGTAACTTTGGGGTCACACGAGTTTATACGCCACCGAATCCAATCAACTTAAAAAAAGCACTGGCTTACTCGGATAATATCTATTTTGCTATGGAAGCGCTCGAAATGGGGAAAGATACCTTAACTGAAGGTCTAAAAAAATTCGGTTTTGGAGCAGATATACCCTTTAGTTATCCACTACGAACTTCACAAATTTCGAATGACGGAACGATTGGAACAGAGGCACAACTTGTGGATACCTCCTATGGACAAGGTCAAATGTTAATGAACATCGCTCACTTAGCTTCGAGTTATGCTCCAATTTTAAATAACGGAAAGATGTTCAAGCTGGTTTTATTCGAAGATGAACCAAAAAGTGAAGTATGGAAAGAAGGGCTAATTTCAGCAGAGAACGCTGCAATCCTTCGAAAAGATTTACGTGAAGTCGTTGTCAATGGTTCTGCCAAAGATGCAAATATTCCTTCCGTTAAACTTTCTGGGAAGACAGGGACTACAGAATTAAAGTCATCACAGGAAAAAGGCGGCAAGGAAAATGGATTCTTCGTCGGGTATCAAACGGATGAAACCTCTTATATTTTGGCGATGATGATCGAGAGTATAGAAGATAAAGGTGGAAGCAGCTATGTAGTGAAAAAGGTTACACAAGTCATGGGGAACTAACGGCTTGTGTTTTAGATGCTATCTATTCAGCATTTAAAAGGTAGATACGAGTCAGATAAATTTAAAGCGTCTTTCACTTTATTGTTTCGTCCAACACTACCGTGATTGAGGAGCTGTTGGCAGGAATCAATGGTCATTAACAATGTATTCTTTGAGAACGTTGCTTCCTATTGTGAAAATGTTGTCTAGTTCCAGCAAAACGTTACTTAGTTTACCGTAAACGTTGACACTTGGAAATAAAAAGACAAAAGGACCTAAAAGGGTCCTTTTGTCTTGAAGAGATTTAGATTAAGTCCTATTAAGGGTTCGTCGACCATAGACCAGCAGATTTAACAAGAATACGGGGATGCAATTTCAATTGTGCGACCATAACTTCTGCAAGATCTTCCGGTTGCATTACTTTATCAGGATTGCCGTCCGTCAAGTTTTCACTGAAAGCCAAGTCTGTTGCAACTGTGCTCGGTGTTAATGCGCTGACACGGATATTATGCTTTCTCACTTCAAGCATAAGCGATTCTGTGAGCCCAAGAACACCGAATTTTGATGCACTGTATGCACTTGTAACAGGCGCGCCTTTTTGACCAGCAGTTGAGGAGATATTAATGATGTCCCCTGATTCTCTTTCGATCATTTCAGGTAGAACAGCCCGAGTGACATAATATACGCCCATCAAGTTAACATCGATAATATTTTTGAATTCTTCCGGTGAAAGTTCAAGGAACTTGCCAAATTTACCGATGCCCGCATTGTTAATGAGGATATCAATTGGACCAAGCTCTGATTTGATATGTTCGACCGCAGCAATGACCGATTCGTTATCTGATACATCGGCAGTAGCCATTGTTACGTCAACTCCATATTCACGAAGTTCTTCTGCAACCTTCTCGAGATTAGCAGCCGTTTTTCCGATAAGTCCTACATTGATGCCTTCTTGTGCAAAAGCAATGGCTGTCGCGCGGCCGATACCTCTACCTGCTCCAGTAATTATGGCATTTTTACCTTTTATGTTTTGCATACTTAACACTCCCTCTATGAAAGTTTCTACATAGAGCAGTATAACAAATGCTGCGCGAATTAGCGTCCGCGGCGATTATAAGAAGCGTTCGGACGTAAATAAGATATAAAAAAGTGGTATCACTAGCAGATACCACTCGCACTTCATTACTATGCACTTCATTTCACTAACTGATCTTGTTGATTTGATATTTTACTACCATTCCTATTCCAAAGCTCAGAAACCGTTACAAATTCATACCCCTGCTTTTTAAGTGCTGGCAGAATCTCTTCGAGTGCTTTCACGGTTTGGGAGCGATCTCCGCCCGCATCGTGAAATAAAATGACATCACCTGGTTTAGCGCCTGATAATACCGTTGTGACAATCTTATTTACCCCAGGTCTTTGCCAATCCTTTGTATCTTGATGCCATGACCACATAACCACCTTAAATCCATTCTCTAGGGCAATATTAATAATACGATCATTATAACTTCCACCTACGGGCCGATATAACGTTGGATAAATACCAATAATGTCATAAATGACCTCATTCGTCTTTAATAATTCATTTTTTAGTACTTCTGCAGTTTTTGAATAGGGATGGGTATACGTATGATTGGCTATTTCATGGCCCTCATCTTTTTCTCTGAGGATAATAGCTGGAAATTTATTTGCGCGCTCACCAATAACAAAAAATGTAGCCTTCGCATCATATTTGTCAAGTACATCTAAAATTTGGGGTGTATAAGTAGCATGTGGACCATCGTCAAATGTAAGAGCAATGATTTTCTCTTCTGTCTTGATATCCCAAAGTACATATCCTTTATCTTCGTAATAAGGTCTATCTTTCTCGGTTGCAAAAGAAACATAAGCAATTGAAAAAAACATCACACTAACAATTCCTATTTTTAATCCCCAATACTTCACGCATTATCCCTCCTTGCCTGGCTATTTTGGCAGAGGATTCCTTTGTGTTTGTGTCCTCGCAAATAGTATTTGTCAAAGAGGAAGAATTATACGGCTATTTTTTTGTACTTCGAATCATTTATTTTTCATCCAGATTGGACTTGATCATAAGGATAGCGGAAAGACTCTTTTTTCGGTTTTAACAGTAAAAAGAATAATGTCAGTGGACCAATGCGACCTAAAAACATCACCGCACATAATAACACTCTTCCAATAGCACTTAAGTCTTCCGTTATCCCCATTGATAATCCAACAGTGCCGAATGCTGAAAAGACTTCGAATGCAAGTGGAAATACTGGGATGGTTTCTGTAATCGTTAATACAAATATAAAACCAAAAACAATCATTGTACTAACCGCTGCAATTGCTAACGATCGAAAGATGATTTCAAATCTGATGGTCCTTCCAAAAAGATGAGGTTCCCGTATGGATCTGAAATAGGAAATGGTCGCTAAGATAATAATCATAAACGTGGTCAATTTAATACCTGACGCAGTTGAGGCACTACCTCCACCAATGAACATGAGGAACATTGTGAATAACAAAGAAGCATCTTCCATGTCGCCAGTCGGGATCGTGTTAAAGCCGGCAGTACGAGGTGAAACCGCCTGAAAATAAGATGCCAGTGCTTTATCGACCAATGAAAAGTCAGCGATTGTATGCACATTGTTAAACTCAAGAACAAAGATTGTCACTGTGGCCACGCAATTTAATGCAATCGTTCCAGTAATCATCATCTTCGTATGAAGTGACCAATGCACAAATGATTTATTTTTAACAAGATCTAGCACGACTACAAACCCGAGCCCTCCAATGATGAGTAATGAAGAGAGAAGAAGATTAACGAGTGGATCGCTAACAAATTGAGCAAGGTTATCAGGAAATAACGAAAAACCTGCGTTATTAAATGCCGAGATGACATGAAAAACACTGTAATAAATACCGTCTTGCAACCCGAATGTTGGTACCCAATAGAATGACAGGATGATAATAGCGGTTCCTTCAACAATTAGAACGAAAAGCAAAATCTTGCGGACGAAATTGACCATACCTCCGAACGTTTGAAAACTGAACGATTCTTGCAGATAAATTCTGTTCTGCATACCGATTTTTCTTCCAAGCAATAGAAGAATAGCTACAGCAAATACCATAATACCGATTCCACCTAATTGAATAAGAGACAGTAAAACAATTTCCCCGAACAATGTAAGTGTCGAGCTTGGATCGAATACGATAAGCCCAGTAACTGTCGTTGCAGACGTGGCTGTAAATAACGCATCAATCCAAGTGATTGAATGTTCAGTCGCGATTGGCAATTTCAAAAGTAAAGTTCCGACAAGGATTAGCAGGAGGAAACTACCTGCAATCACCACAGGTGGGGAGATGTGGCGTTTAGACTTTTTCTTTGAGTGCATATGCAGGCTCCAGTCCTATAGAATTCGAAATTCTTATTACAAGCTTGGTGATTTATCGACTAAAGTAAACCTTTATCGATAGTGTTTAGTTGCTTACATATTAGCAGAGCAGGTACCTTTTTACTATACTTTTTATGGAAATAAACAACTGTGTAAGTTGAGCGAATGAATATCTAAATAAACTTTGGGCGGGAGGCATCTCCTAGCACCGTAGAGATTTCAATAGAATAATTTCTATCAACCTATAAATTACTAAAAAGGTAATAGTTAAGTATAAAATGAAAATAAATTGAAAACGCTTACAAAAAATGTGGAAATACTGTTGACTTTGGTTCAAACAGCCCTTACTATATTTATTAACGACCATTAAGCGACAGTTAATAATTTTGAAAATACTTTATTCTGGGGGAATATAGATGGAACAAAAAAATGAGAGAAAAATCGGTTTTTGGATGGCACTACTTCCTTTAGTCGTAATGATTATTGTTATGATATTTACGGTTGTAAAATTAGAACAGGGCCCCCATATTCCATTAATAATTGGAACATCGACTGCAGCTATTGTAGCTTGGAGAGCAGGCTTTACTTGGAAAGAAATTGAGGAAATGATGTATAAAGGTATCCGTTTGGCACTTCCGGCTGTCGTTATCATTATTTTGGTAGGACTAACAATTGGCGCATGGATGGGCGGCGGAATTGTCGCTACGATGATTTACTATGGTTTGCAAATCATTACGCCCGCTTGGTTTCTCGTTACAATTTGTCTTATTTGTTCAATTGTATCTTTAGCAATCGGTAGCTCATGGTCGACAATGGGAACAATCGGCGTAGCGGGAATGGGAATCGGTTTAAGTATGGGGATTCCAGCAGGCATGATTGCAGGAGCAATTATATCAGGAGCCTACTTTGGGGACAAAATGTCACCGCTTTCAGATACTACGAATTTAGCAGCGGGGTTAACGGGGACGGATTTGTTTGATCATATCAAGCACATGTTTTACACGACGATTCCTGGACTAGCGATTGCGCTTGGCGTCTATGCATATTTAGGGAAGCGTTTTGCTGAAAATAATATTGAAGTTGCTGAAATTGCACAAACAGCAAAAGTGCTACAAGAAAACTTTCTTATTTCTCCTTGGCTATTAGTTGTGCCACTTGCCGTCATTGTGCTGGTAGCATTGAAAGTACCTGCAATTCCAGCACTGGTTGTAGGTATTGTGCTTGGGTTCCTTTCACAAATATTTATACAAGGTGGTTCTCTCATAGGAGGGATTGAGGCGTTGCAGAGCGGGTTTACAATTGCCACGGGAAATGTAATGGTCGATGAATTATTTAACAGGGGCGGATTAGATTCGATGATGTATACAGTCTCTATGACGATTGTTGCTATGACATTCGGTGGGATATTGGAGTTTTCAGGTATGCTTATGTCATTAATGAATCAACTGCTTAAAGTTGTTAAATCTTCCGCGTCGCTAATTATCTCGACAATCGGGGCTTGTTTCTTAACTAACGCATCTTGTTCAGAGCAATATATTTCAATCGTCGTTCCATCACGGATGTTCAGTAAAGCGTATCAAAATATGGGCTTGCATTCGAAAAACTTATCACGTGCACTTGAAGACGGTGGAACGCTGACTTCTGTTTTCATTCCATGGAATACATGTGGTGTATTCATTTTTGGAACATTGGGTGTTAGTGTCGTCCAGTACGGTCCATATGCCATTTTAAATCTGGTTGTTCCGTTGATATCTATTGTTTATGCATTAACAGGCTTTACGATTGTGAAGTTGACTGAACAAGAAAAGGAAAAACTTGCAATAGATGAATTAACAGAAGAAAAAATGAACAAAGAGGCCAATTTGGCCTAATAGCAGGTGTTTTGGGTCTAGACAATAAAAAATGGAAAGTTCACTTCTATCAAGTGGACTTTCCATTCTTTTTAGAAATAAGGGTGAAAGTTAAATTCATATAAAGCACGGGGCCTTCCTTGCCGGTAGGTCATTTCTTCGCCAATGATCGTCGCATATTTATAGTCGACAAGTTTTTTTAACGTACGTTCTGCGGTTCTTCGTGAGACATCTAAATATAATGCCAAATCATTTGCAGTAAATTGTTTCGTTTGACGCACCAGACTGTATTGCATCAATTTAGAAATATTTGCAGGACTGAGCTTGGTTTTCTCGGCCATCTCCACCAGGGCAGGATCAGTGGTCTTCATTTCAACGGCTACGTCAGATTGTGGAAATGGACCATGCAATCTTTTGTTTGAATCTAACATATAAAAAGAATGACCATCACTTTGCTGTATAAGATTGAGTGCGAAATTCGCGTTTTCGGTTGCGTCTATGATTGATTCACCACAGCCGAATGCCATCTTTACTTTTGTAGCAAGTGACTGAAACGTAGACAGGAATTCCTTGTTTTTTATAGCAGATTCGATGTTGCCCATCGAAGTATACAAGGTGAAATCCTGGCCCTGGACACTCCAACGTGCCTGCATGATGGACGCCATTTTAGCGATGGGTGCTTCAACGTCTTTTTGCGGGCAAATTGCTTTCACAATTCCGACTGCAATTTGGGCGGAGTTACTTTTTTGTAACAATGCTTGCTGTTTAGCTTCTTCAATACTTCGTAGAATCGTACTTTCAGGGTCAATCATCTTACACGCAGGAATGTTTTGCAGCTGTAGCTGCTCAAAAACAGCATGGACACTTGTAATCGCCATATCTGTTTTACCTTGTAAAGAAAGAGTTTGATGGAAGGACGTTATGGTAGTGATTTTTTCATCATCTTGTAGCAAGTGAACAAAAGGCAGCTCCACACTTCGATCCAAATCATTGAGCACATGGTCAATATAGGATAGCGCACGTACATCGATGGATACGCGGCTCAAATCCTGCTGGTTGTGAGCGGATAACTGAAGCAATGTAATGGCCACTGCCGTTTCGTCTTGTTGCATATAAATTGCTGGAATTGGTAAGGTATTAAGTAGCTCCTTGGAATAAAGGTAAGGGAGTGAACCTGAAAACAACAGGGCATCACATGGTTTAAGGGTGTGAAGTAAACTTGGTGCCTCACTGGGTTCAGCGTAGCGATACCAGTTAAGTTCAATATCTTTTCGATTGGTGACAAGTTGTTCTGTACGATGGCAAAAATCAGTTGATCCGATAACTGCGATTTTAATTTTCACGATGAACCCCCAATGATTAGCGACTAATTAACGACAATGATACAATAAAAAGTAGAGTTTGCCAATAGAGAGGATTTTGATTTATGAAAATAGCTGAAATTGAAATTTATGCGATTCATTTACCACTTTATGAACCCTTTGTTATTAGTTATGCGACATATGATTTCATGCCATCCATCATTGTGAAGATCACAACGGATACTGGTTTAATCGGTTATGGAGAAGGTGTTGCGGATGAACATGTAACGGGTGAGAGTTGGAAAGGCACTTTCGAGATCTTGAAAAATACCCTTGCACCGAAATTAATAGGTGAAAACCCTATGAATATGGAGAGAATTCATGAATTGATGGATGCTGAAATTTACGGCGTACCAACGGCGAAAGCTGCAATTGACATTGCGTGCTACGATGTCGCAGGAAAAGCACTTGGTGTCCCTGTCTACGATCTTCTTGGAGGCAGGTACCACGAAGAGTTTCCAATTACGCATGTACTTAGCATCGCAGCACCTGAAGTAATGGCGAAGGAAGCAGAGGAGCGTGTAGCCGCTGGATACCGTTCGATGAAAATGAAAGTCGGTACCAATGTGGCTGAAGACGTGTTACGGATTCAAGCTGTACGTGAGCGTGTAGGCGAAGATATTGCGATTCGAGTGGATGTAAATCAGGGCTGGGTAAATAGCGCCAATACATTACAAGGCCTTCAAAAGCTGCAGGACTGTTCGCTCGATTGGCTAGAGCAGCCTGTACGTGCCGATGATATAGATGGTATGGTCGAAGTGAAATCTAAGTCCTCCACACCGATGATGATTGATGAAGGTTTGCGTGGCGTACGTGACATGAGAGAAATCATCGCGAAGCGTGCTGCGGATAAAGTGAACATCAAGTTGATGAAGTGCGGAGGTATTTATCCGGCGACCAAGCTTGCCCATATGGCGGAAATGGCGGGAATTGAGTGTCAGATTGGTTCAATGGTAGAGTCATCTATCGGATCAGCGGCCGGATTCCACGTCGCATTTTCGAAAAAAATAATTACAAGTGTAGAATTAACAGGACCGCTTAAATTCAGTAAAGACGTTGGGAATTTACATTATGACGTTCCATTTATTCGTTTGAGCGGCAAGCCAGGATTAGGAATTGACATTGATGAGCAAGTGTTGCAAGAACTGACTGTGTTCTCAGAGAAGGTAACCGGATGAAACAAAAGCATTTGCTGAAAAATGGGCACGAAATTACGATTGTACGCTTAACTGCAAATCAAGTAGATGAAATCCTAACACTTCAACGGAAAGTGATTGAATCATTATCTACAGGATCCTTTTTGCAGCCGTTGATGGAAGAAGAGTTTAGTACTATTTTAAACGGCAAAGGGCTCATGATTGGTGCCTATTATAATGAACAACTGATTGCATTTCGAGCCATGCTTGAACCAGAACTAGATGAAGAGCATTTAGGAAAGGATGTGGGAATGCCTAGAGATGAGTGGCCGCTTGTGCTATATTCCGAAATCTCGAATGTTGATCCGGGCTTCCAAGGCAATGGCTTACAAGTGTTACTGGGGAAAGTTATAATGAAGGAAGTCGATCAACAGCGGTTTCGCTACATTTGTTCAACTGTTGCACCGTTTAATATTCCCAGCTTAAAAGATAAATTTGCTCATGATATGCAAATCGTGGCGTTAAAAGTGAAGTATGGTAATTTGCTCAGGTATATTTTGATGAAAGATTTAGCAGGCCCTTTAAATGAACAGGATACTTCGGACTGTTCCTTTGTCTTGATGGCGGATACTGAACAGCAACAACAGTACCTAAATGATGGCTGGATTGGGACAGGTATTGAACAAGTGGATAATCATTGGGTTGTTCGTTTTGAGAAGTGATTTTGATAGAGAAACACCTTACCTTACAGATACATGTAAAGTAAGGTGTTTTTTATTTGGGGATTAATGTGATTAGATGTTAATACCTATGTCGTTCTAATTTATTTTTTATACCTATACTACTAGTTTTATATAAGTTATACTATTGAATGGCTTTAATAAGTGGGAGGTAAAACTTAAATGAAGGTTTCAGTTGGGAAAAAATTATGGAGCGGATTCTTATCTGTTCTTGTCTTTATGATAATCGTGGGGGCAATGGGTTTTGGGTCGATAGCTAAAGTGAATAGCGAGTACCGATCTATACTAGACGAACAGGTAACAAAAGTGGTGTTGTTTGAAAAACTATTATCTGCACAGTATTCAACTTCGACCGATTTTCGTGGCTACTTATTGTTTGAAAATGATTCATTTCTAAACAATAAAGAAAAGTCAAACGAAAAATTTGATTTATACTGGGGAGTCCTAGATAAAATGCCTCAGACAGATGCTGAACGGATGTTATTTAACGAACTAAAAGAGTCACGAGTAAATTATGTAGAAACTTTAAATTTAGCCATTAGTGAATTCGAGAATGGCAATGAGGAAAAAGCACTCAGTATTGGATCAGACGCGACTGTCTTTCAAGAGATAATTGTGACGGAAATCAATGATCAAATTAATAATCAAAATGCATTAACGGACGAAGTAAATCTAGAAATCGCAAAAATTATTAAGCAAACACGCATACTGATAGCGGGGCTGATTGCCCTAGCGACTCTGTTGAGTATTGCTATTGCTGTTGTAATTAGTCGTAGCATTGCGCGTCCAGTCGGGAAAATGACAGCAGCGTTAACGGAAATTGCGGATGGTAATTTAGCAATAGAACCGGTTATGATTAACAATAAAGATGAGATTGGTGAGATGGCGACGGCGTTTAACAGTATGACCAAAGACCTTCGCGCTATCATTACGAATGCAAATGAATCTGCCGTTCAGCTTGCAGTTCAGGCGGAAGAGTTGTCTGCAAGTTCGGAAGAGAGCTTAGCGGCATCTGAAATGGTTGCTGAAATTACGGAGAAGAACTTGTTTGGAAGCGAATCTCAGGTTGCCATCGTAAATGAGACGGTTTTAGCCATAGGAGAAGTTGTAACAGGTATCAACCGAATTACGGCAGATAATGATGCAATGCTACTTTCATCTGAAGATGTTGCTCAACTAGTCGAAGAGGGAGCATCTCTTATGGTGGAAGTTAACGGTCAAATGACAGTCATTAGTACTGCGATTGGACAGTCAGCGGAAATCATGAATGGCATGGCTAATTATTCGGAAGAAATTAGGAGAGTAACGTCGCTCATTACGGATATTGCGGAACAGACAAACTTACTGGCATTAAATGCGGCAATTGAGGCGGCTCGTGCAGGTGAGCATGGAAAAGGCTTCGCGGTTGTAGCAGAAGAAGTGCGAAAGCTTGCTGAACAGTCAAAACGGTCGTCTGGAGAAATCGGTACTATGATTGACAGGATGATTGGCAACGTCGCGCAGGCTGTTTCCAGCACGGAAGACGGAAGTCGACGTGTTGAAGAAGGGCTTGTTGTGACAGTACGTACACGCAATGTATTTAGCCGTATCGAACAGGCGGCTAGCGATGTCAGTGAAAAAGTGACAGCTGTTTCCACTGCAATCGAACAGATCCGTGCAATGACGGATGAAGTATCTAGTGGTTCTTCAAAAGTACAGGAACTCGCTGTGGAATCATCTGCAGCAGCTCAGTCCACAAGTGCAGCGACAGAACAACAGCTTGCTGCAAATGAAGAGATTTCTTCAAGTGCGCAACTGCTTGCGGAGCTTTCAGAAAAACTGCAACAAGATATGGGACAATTTAAAGTCTAATAAGTAGCGAAAAACAAGCTGATTGCCATGTGCAACCAGCTTGTTTTATTCGCTATACTTCTTAGATAGAGACAAGAAGCCTGTTCATTTTATTCGTTACACTGGATTCGATTTTCCCTAATTGTTGTGACTCAATTTTGTTTAATGGATGTGGATTGAACCAGTTAATCACACCCTCGTGATAAATTCCTTGAAAATCATTTCCTTGGTAGTTTAATGAAAATGAAAACCGTTCATTTATGTGGTTTTGGAATAACGCTTTTTTAATTTGAAATTGATTGACCAAAATTGTAGCCTCCATTTTTTTAGATTAATCTTCAAAAGTTATTAAAAAAGTTTGCATGGAAAGTATTTTTAGTTAGGCGTTGATCTCCAAGTTTAGTAAATGAAGTTATGCATTTTAGCATTTGCTTTGATTTTAGCTTTTTGTAATTGCTGGATTTCATGTTTGCTTAATGGTTTTGGGCTAAACCAGTTTGTGACTGTATTCTGGGAGAGCCATGAATAATCATTCCCTTGGTAGTTCGCAGCTATCCATTCATGAATTCGGTTTTGAAGTTTAGTTAACATTGTAGTGACCTCCATTTTTTGTGTTAGATAGAATCATTTTTAGGAATTGATTAATGTATATGAAATACGCTAACCAATTTTGTGGACGTGTATTCAATCTGTCCTACTTACTTAGAATAACGTACCTAAATTAGAGTGACATGAGACGTAGATGAGAGTTTGATGAGAAAGTGTCTTTACTTTAATGTTGGACTTAGGTTTGAACAACGCTTGCTAAAAGTCTTGATGGAAATATTCAAATTGTCTTGCTAGTAAAGAATAACCTTTATTAATTAGAGGAACATGAGTCAAAGATGAGAGTTTAATGAGAAATCGCTATTTACTTTTACAGATTTCTAAAACTGTGGAAATGAACATTACTTATTTATATCTACCCCTGCTGAATCACTACGTTAATCAGAATATTTCTGCCATTATGCAAAATGATGTTGATTCCACCTTTAGCAAGTGGTAAACTTCAATTCTGTTCAATAAACCCCAACATCTCCCATATAACTGCACGGGACGCAAAATACGATAAATGGAGGATCTGTATGTCTCAGAAACATCCTGATTTTGAGTTTGAATTACAGCGCCTTGACTACACTAAACAGTACATGCAGCAATTATTGGAGGAATCGCGACGTGACGTGAAATCCTCCCAAGAACAAATCCGCAAGTCGATGGCTGACTTGGATTATTTGGATTCCAGTTTAAGCTATATCAATATTTTGACAAACGCCCGATTTTTTGAAATGGCCCGTTCGCAAAAGGAGGGGCTGGAGGCCATTCAGCAGAAACCCTATTTTGCCCGCATTCATTTTCGAAAGGAAGAGGAGGCGGATGAGCTACTTTATATCGGTAAGACTTCTTTATTCCACCGGGAAACGCAGGAACCGATTATCGTGGACTGGCGTTCACCGGTTGCAAATGTTTATTACGATGGAAGACTTGGTACTCTATCCTATAAAGTGCGTGATGAAGAGTTCGAAGGACATCTCTATTCCAAACGGCAGTATCGGATTGAGGAAGGTGAACTTCTTGATATCCGTGATGTCGACCTTACGACGAATGATGAACTTCTTCAGGAAGCCCTTGCTGGTAAGGCAGATACACGACTGACTGAAATTGTGTCGACGATTCAGGCCGAACAAAATGCAATCATCCGTGCGAATTTGAAACAACCGATTATTGTACAGGGAGCCGCAGGAAGCGGGAAAACAACGATTGCCCTTCACCGTATTTCTTATTTCCTCTATACAATGGGTGAAAACTTTCCTTCTGATAAATTGATGATTTTGGCGCCAAGTAAATTATTTATGGATTATATTGCGGATGTGCTTCCCGAACTCGGTGTAGGGCGCATCTGCCAGACGACATATAGCGACTATGTTTTAAGTGCTACAGGATTGAAACTGAAGTTGATGGATCCAGACGCTAAGTTGGAACAGCTTACTGAGTCTGACACGCTAGATGCAAGTTTACTTTTTGTAACACGCGTGAAGGGAAGCCTTCAGTACCGAGAAATCATGCAACGCTATGTGCATAAGTTGGAACTGGATATGGCTGAGTTATTTGAAGATGTCTTTATCGAAAAATATCGGATTATGAAAGCTTCTCGGTTGAAACAGCTATTTCTAAAAGAGTTTTCGTATATGCCAGTCGAGAAAAGACTGGATAGAATTAAAATTATCGTTCAAAGTGACGTTAAGCGAAAACGAAAACAACTTATGGATATGCTAACGACAAAGTACGACGCAGCACTTGATAAGGCATTATACGGAATAAGGGATGATGAAAGAAGGAAACTGAAGTTAACAAGAATATTGGAAGAAAGAGATGAAAGACTTCCTGCTATTGAAAAGGAAGGCAAAACGGTGGCGTCAGCCTATATGCGCAGATTCAAAAAGTTCAATATCAAGAAATTATATCGGGACTGGCTAACAAGTAGTGAACTACAAAAAAAATTTGCAGACGAGTGGTCCGAGAGCGACAGATATGCTTTTTTTGAGGCACATAAAAAAGAGTTTTGGGAAATCGAGGATTTAGCAGCACTTTATTATTTGCACGCAAAGCTTAGAGGAATTGCAGCCGAATGGAAAATGAGAGTTGTTTTCATCGACGAAGTGCAGGATTACAGCGAATTCCAACTTGCTTCAATGCAAGACGGTCTAGAGACGGATATGTTTACAATGGTTGGGGATCTGGCCCAGGGAATTCATAGTTACAGATCATTAACATCATGGGAACCAATAAAGGCACTGTTTCCAAGAGCAACGTATACGACACTTCAAAAAAGCTACCGAACGACGATTGAAATAATGAATCTTGCGAATCAAGTTCTTGCACAGATGGATGAAGATCTACCACTTGTAGAACCGGTCGTTCGTCATGGAAGAGAACCGAAATATTATGAGATGCATGAGCTAGAGGGTGTCGGCGTTCAACGAATTTATGAAGGAATTATCGAACGTGGCCATCAATCCGTTGCACTTATCTGTAAAACGCGGAAAGAAGCGAGAGGGATTTTTACCTCTCTGGAGGAGTTTGGAATGCCAGTTCATCTTGTAGGAGATCAGTCTGGAATCAACGACGATTGTCTGTTGATTGTTCCAAGCCACTTAGCAAAAGGATTGGAATTCGATGCGGTCATTATCGCCGCATTCGACGAGCCATTTCGGGATCATCCAATTGATAGAAAGTTACTGTACGTAGCAATGACAAGGCCGATGCATGAACTGCATATTGTTGGTGAGACAGGAACAGAAGGAGTTTTACGTTCCTAATCGCGAATAGATATTTTTATAATAAAAAAGTACCAGGCCTAAAATGATTCTGAGTCGTTTTGGGCCTGGTACTTTTTTAGGTTTATAGGATGAAGGTCGTACAACTGTTACTACAGAGCATGGCGAACTTCATTTTTAAGGATACTTGCGCTTTTGTTTATTTCGCTGACCATTCAGTATGGAAATGTCCTTCTTTATCAAGGCGTTCATAGGTATGTGCACCAAAATAATCACGCTGTGCCTGGATAAGATTGGCTGGCAATGTTTCAGTACGATAACTATCATAATAAGCTAATGCACTTGAGAAAGCAGGAACTGGAATTCCATGTTGAATGGATACAGCTAATACCTCGCGAAGCGAATGCTGATAGTTACCTACTATTTCTTGGAAGTAAGGATCGACTAATAGGTTTGGTAAGTCACTATTATTGTCAAATGCGTCTTTGATATTCTGTAAGAACTGTGCACGAATGATACAACCTCCGCGGAAAATCATTGCTACTTCTCCGTAAGGGATTTTCCAATCATATTCCTCAGATGCTGCACGCATTTGCGCAAATCCTTGGGCATATGAACAAATTTTACTCATATATAAAGCTTTACGAATGGCTTCAATCAAATCATTGGGATCACCTGCATACTTTTTCAGTTCAGGTCCTTTTAGTAGTTTACTTGCGACAATTCGTTCTTCCTTAACAGAAGAAATAAATCGTGCAAATACGGACTCTGTGACGATTGGAAGGGATACTCCTAAGTCTAACGCATTTTGACTTGTCCATTTTCCTGTGCCTTTTTGACCGGCTACATCTAAAATTTGATCAATGAGTGGTTTTCCAGTTTCTTCATCCGTTTTGGTGAAAATATCTGCGGTGATTTCAATGAGATAGCTATCAAGCTCTCCCTTGTTCCACTCCGAAAATATTTCATGCAGCTCCTGCGCTTCAAGACCAAGTGCATGTTTCATGATGAAATAGGCTTCGGAAATCAGTTGCATATCGCCATATTCAATGCCGTTATGGACCATTTTTACATAATGTCCTGCTCCATCAAGGCCCATGTATGCGCTACAGGGAATGCCATCAACTTTTGCCGAAATAGCATCAAGAATGGGTTTCACTTGTTCGTAAGCTTCTTTTGATCCCCCAGGCATAATTGATGGGCCGTTACGAGCTCCTTCTTCTCCACCAGAAACACCTGCACCAATGAAATGTATGCCTGATTCTTTTAAGGTTGCTGTACGTCTATTCGTATCTTTAAAGAATGTATTTCCTCCATCGATAAGAATATCCCCTTGTTGAAGATGAGGGACAAGGGACTGAATCACCGTATCTGTAGTTTCTCCAGCTTTAACCATTAATAAGATCTTACGTGGAACTTCTAGCGAAGCAACCAGATCTTCAATGCTGTAGCTACCGTGAATATCTTTATCTTTCGCTTCTTTGTTGGAGAAATCATCTGTTCGATCTGTCCAATAATCATAAACAGCTACCGAATAGCCTTTACTTTCAATGTTTAGCGCTAGGTTCATCCCCATCACGCCTAAACCAATAACGCCCATTTGTTTTTTAGTCATATTCCTACCCCATTCTTTTATTTTATTTACCACGGTTTGCTTCAGAAATTATAAAACTTCGTACTATGGATAATCTGCAGTATGGAGATTTCACGTCTAGACTCCAGTACCTCTGAACAGGCGCTTCCGCTTTTGCTCTTTACCACCAATTAAATTGGTCAGCCTGCAATAATTGATTAGCTGCTTTTGGCCCATTTGAACCGGCAGGGTATGGATGCAAAGGTAGTGTATTCTCTTGAAATGCTTCTAATAGTGGTTGAATCCACTGCCATGATAATTCAACTTCTTTCCAATTTGCGAAAAATGTTGCATTTCCGCGTATCGCATCAAATAGAAGAAGTTCATATGCTTCTGGCTGATCCTCTGAATTAGTGGAGAAGTTAATGTAAGCAGGCTCAAACTGGTTACTGGAAGGGTTTTTAATATTTATCATTAAAGAAATACCTTCATTCGGACTAATTTCGACTATCAATAAGTTTGGTGTCATTCCATCTGTTTGTTTCACATTGTTCTTGAACTCGATGGCAATCTTGGTGGACTTCGTACCTATCCGTTTTCCGGTACGTATATAAAAGGGAATTCCGCTCCAAGACGGATTATCAATATAGAGGCGAGCTGCGAAATATGTATCATTCATTGAGGAAGCATCTACCCCAGGCTCTTCTTTATAACCAACAACCGGTGTATTAAAAATCTCCCCAGATTCATACTGACCGCGAACAACATCTCGCGTTATATTTTCTTTATTAATAGGCCGTAGGGATTCCATGATACTTACTTTCTTCTTGCGAATTTCTTCAGCCGTCGCTTTTTCAGGTAGATGAAGTGCCATCATCATGACTAACTGAAGAAGATGATTCTGAACCATATCTCGAATTGCGCCTGCTTGATCGTAATAATCGGCACGTGTTTCTACCCCAACCGTTTCGCATGCTGTGATTTGAACATTAGCAATTCGTTTACGATCTAATAATGAACCAAAAATCGGATTGGCAAATTCGAAGGATTCGAGATTTTGGACCATAGGTTTTCCAAGATAGTGGTCGATTCTGTAAATTTCTTCATCGTTGAAAGCATTGTTCAATTTCTCGTTTAAATGTCGTGCCGTCTTAAGGTCGCTCCCAAAGGGTTTCTCGACAATGAGTCGCTTCCAGCCTGTTGTTTTACTTATTCCACTGGTATTAAGACCCGACGTAATAACATCAACCAACTGTGGAGCAACTGACAAATAGAACAGCCGATTTTCCGGTATTTCTAATTCTTTTTCTCTGTTGCGAATAAGTTCATGCAGGTTTTGATACGAATCATTGTCTGTCGCATCAAATTTACAGTACCTGAATTTGGCTAGAAATTCATTTAATCCGGTAGTTTGAACAGCTCTTCTAGAATATTCCCGAAGTGCGTTTTCGACTTTTGATTGAAAAATGTCATCAGGAAAATAGTTTCTGCCTAAACCAACTATGGAGATTGAATCTGGCAATTTGTCATCGAGAAACAAATTATATAAAGCGGGAAATAACTTGCGTTTTGCTAAGTCTCCCGTCGCTCCAAATAATACAATGGTCATGTCTTGCATTGTCCACTCTTCTTGAAAATCAATTAATTGATTTTTTACATCAGGTCCAACTGAGGCTGTTACGTCATCCATTTTCGCTTTCCTCCAATTTTAGTGTAGACACGAATAATACTTGAAACTGTTTCAAGTATATCATTAATCGATGCTTGATTCTAAGACTATAAATGAAATCATATAGAGGGACATACGTGATTTCAGCATCATATTTGGTATACTGAGGTGGTAACTAAAGTAGTTTTGCTAGACGGCATGCTAAACTACATGCGAGGATAGCTCTATAGTCAGACACTAAAAAAAAGGAAGTGTTGCTAAAATGAAAATGCATGATGTAACAGGGACTATTTATGAAGGTATGACCGTATACAAAGATAAGCCTGAAAAACAACCAAAATTTAATCGAGTAACAAATGGCTATGTAACCGAAACTCGCTTAGAGATCGAAGTGCATACAGGAACGCATATCGACGCACCGTTACACATGGTTGTAGATGGAGATACATTCGAATCAATTCCAATGGAAAGTCTTGTTGGACAGTGTAAAGTACTTGATCTTACAAATGTAGAAGACGGAATTTCTAAACAGGATTTGGAGAAATTTGAGATTCAAAAGGGTGATTTTATTCTATTTAAAACAAAGAATTCTTTTGATGATACATTTAATTTTGATTTTATTTATCTTGCACAAGATGGAGCAGAATATCTTTCCGAGATAGGTATTCGAGGAGTGGGAATAGATACGCTTGGAATCGAAAGAAGCCAAGAAGGGCATCCAACTCATAAAACATTATTTGCAAACGATATTATTATTATTGAAGGGCTTCGTTTAAAAGAAGTTGAACAAGGGGACTATTTCATGGTTGCTGCACCTTTAAAATTGACGGGTACAGATGCATCACCTGCAAGAGTATTATTATTTGAGGGACTACAATAAACTTCACTAATTAATAATCAAGTCCCACCGGATGAATAGTACCGGTGGGATTTTGTTGTTTGCGGCGACTAAAACGTCTTTATTCTCGTGATGTGGTAAAGTGAAGTAAATATATAGAATAACAGGAAATAAACTTTTGAGAGCTGGTTTTTAGTATGAAACAGTGGACGAAAGAAATTGAGATTGATGCTCCAATTGAGCATGTGTGGAAATCTTTTGATGGGTCATTAGAAAATATGCAAAAGATTATGCCGCAAGTCGTTGAAAATAAGCCTGTGAAAATAGTAGATGGAATGGTTGGAAGTGTATATTTACAGAAATATAAAGAAGGTAAGCGCGTGATGGAATACAAAGTAGAAACGTTAGAGTATGTCGATTCTTCGAACGAAAAAAAACTAAAAATAGGATTCACACTTGCTAATATGTTCGATATTACAGCTCGTTTCGAACTGGTTAAGCTCAACGATCATAAAACTTTATTTAAATACACCGCGACGAATCGTCCATTAAAGTGGTTTGTGAAAATATTTTCAATATTCGCTACGGACAAAGTTGTTGTTGAATTTGTGCAACGCGTAAAAAAAGTAGCTGAATCGGAAAACTAAAACTTTGTGCCTGTCACTCAAATTATTTAATGGACCCAAAAATGAACGGACAAAAGCATTTTTAAGTGAATTGCTGTAAATAGTGAAGGCCATTCCATCAGGAGTATCTCCGAGGTGAGATGGCCTTCTTATTATCACTTTGCTTGAACGTTCTTATTTTCTCGTATTCAATGGTTTGATATTCGCTTCAATTGCCGCACGTTTATTTTCCAAAAATGGTGGTAGCGCAAGTGACTCACCCAATGTTTCAAGCGGCTCATCTGTTGCGAATCCAGGTCCATCTGTTGCAAGTTCGAATAGAATGCCATTAGGCTCGCGGAAATATAAAGAACGGAAATAGAATCGTTCTACAAACCCGGAGTTTGGCAAGCGTAAACTGTTAATTTTATCAATCCATGCATGCAGTTCTTCTTCGTCGTCAACACGGAAGGCTACATGGTGAACGCCACCTGTCCCTTGAACCTCGGCAGGTAAATCAGTGCGTGGTTCGACGAACACTTCAGCACCAGTTCCGCCTTCTCCGACTTCCATAACGATGATGTCATCTTGTCCTTCGACAAGCGCGGGTACTCGATTTTTCTCTGTAAATCCGAGAATTTGAAGGGCGGCAATTGTTGGTTCAGGTGTGCGGACAGTTAATCTGACAGGTCCGAGTCCAGTAATTCCATACTCAACTGGAACCGGGCTCTTGTCCCATGGAGTTCCCGTTGCAGCGACTGAGTTTGTTTCGTCAGATACGAGTGTCAATTGCTGACCTTCTGCATCTTCAAAGAAAATGACATTGCGGCCAGCAAACTCTGAAATGGGCGCATGTGTAACGTTAAATTCAGTAAAGCGTTCAATCCAATAGTTCAACGCGTTGTCACTCGCTACACGAAGTGATGAGTTGGAAATACTACTGACGCCTGCTCTTTTCGGTCCGGCATTGGGGAAGTCAAAGAATGTAAGTTCAGTTCCTGGATTCCCTTGTTCATCACCGTAAAATAAATGATAAGCAGTTGTGTCGTCCTGATTCACTGTTTTTTTCACTAGCCTCATACCAAGTACCTCTGTGTAAAATTTAAAGTTATGTGCTGCGCTTCCGGTCATCGCAGTAAGATGGTGTATACCTTTTACGTTCATTTTCATCAATCCTCTCTGTGATAGAGTTTTTGTAATATTATCTTGAATTCAAGATAATATTACAGCGGCGAGACGAACTTGTCAAGAGATGTGCCCCTTCTAGGTTTCAGGTTGAGGCGGTTTCAAATATCATACATATCACCTGTTATTATCTTCATTGATGTTCATTAGGATTATTCTTTAAACTGGAAAGAAACTACAAAAAAAGTGCGAACTATTTATATGATTAGATAGCTTATTTACAAAGAAGTTGATATAATCTATATTATTAGAAAGTTATTTACGTACATGGATAAATGAAGGGATATCGTTTAAGCGTTAGGGTAGCGCTTATCTTGGTATTCCTTTTTAATCAAAAAATATACGGAAATAGCCAAATCAGCTGGCCTGAAAATTAGATATAGGGAGATGCACACATCATGACGAACCATGCAATCACAGTCACATTGAGTGAAACAAAAAAACAAAAACCACAATCAGATCAGTTGGAATTCGGAAGAGTATTTACAGACCATATGTTTATGGCTGACTATTGTGAAGGCCAGGGTTGGACGGACCATAGAATCGTTCCGTATGCACCGCTTGAACTGGATCCGGCGGCAACTATTTTTCACTACGGTCAAACAATTTTTGAAGGATTGAAAGCTTATGTAGGCAAAGAGGGACAAGTTTTGTTATTCCGTCCCGAAGAAAACATGCGTCGCATGAACAAATCGAGCGATCGCTTATGCATGCCGGCTTTCAATGAAGAAATCGCAATCGAAGCTTTAGAAAAACTAATTACTGTCGATAAGGACTGGATTCCTGGAACAGAAGGAACATCCCTGTACATAAGACCATTCATGGTTGCGACTGAACCCTATCTCGGCGTATCACCATCGAAGAAATATAAATTCATCATTATCCTATCTCCTGTTGGCTCGTATTATAAAGAAGGAATTCATCCGGTTAAAATTCTCGTTGAAAATGAGTATGTGCGTGCAGTAGCAGGCGGAACTGGAACAGCAAAAACGGCTGGTAACTACGCGTCTGGATTAAGAGCACAAGAAATAGCAAGTAAAAAAGGTTATTCACAAGTTCTTTGGCTTGATGGAGTAGAAAGAAAGTATATAGAAGAAGTGGGAAGTATGAACGTCTTCTTCAAAATTAACGGTGAAGTCATTACACCTGTTTTAAATGGCAGTATTTTGGAAGGGATTACGAGGAAGTCAATCCTTCAATTACTGAGACATTGGGACATTCCAGTTATTGAACGTAAAATATCCATGGAAGAACTTCGTTCGGCACACCAGGCAGGTACTTTAGAGGAAGCTTTCGGAACAGGAACGGCAGCTGTTGTTTCACCAATTGGAGAACTTAATTGGGGCGATGACATAATGGTCGTTAATAATAATGAAACCGGTGAATTATCTAAAAAACTGTATGAGACACTGACAGGTATTCAAACTGGTAAAGTGGAAGATCCATTTGGTTGGGTAGTTGAAGTTACTGATACGGTAAAAGCATAACTGTTCCTTCTATACTAAATGAAGAAAAGGGTAGCCCTTCCAAGGTGCTATCCTTTTCTTTGTGCACAGTCTGGAAAGTCCCGCATATAGTAGGGAAGCGCCTAGTACGCTTAACAGGCAATTACTAAATGCATAACGGAAGGGGATTGTGTGGATAAATCATCATCAAATCACAAACATGTCGTAGATGAAAACAGTAAGGATAAACAGTTGGAACAATTCCGTGTGAATAATGCAGGTACAAAAATGACGACAAATCAAGCACTGAAAGTTTCGAACGATGAGGAGTCATTGAAAGCGGGTATTCGTGGTCCGACATTGATGGAGGACTTCCATTTCCGAGAAAAAATAACCCATTTTGACCACGAGCGAATTCCAGAGCGGGTTGTACACGCAAGAGGATATGCAGCTCACGGAGTTTTCGAATTGTATGAATCTATGAAGGAGTTTACAAAAGCAAAGTTTCTACAAGAACCCGGAACAAAAACACCGGTTTTTACGAGGTTTTCAAATGTAGTAGGTAGCAAAGGTTCCGCGGATACGGTAAGGGATGTACGAGGGTTTGCTGTTAAGTTCTATACAGAAGAAGGGAATTATGATCTTGTCGGCAATAATATTCCCGTCTTTTTCATCCAAGATGGGATTAAGTTCCCGGATCTTGTCCATGCGATACAGCCAGAACCGCATAATGAAATGCCGCAAGCTGCCTCTGCGCATGATACGTTTTGGGATTTCGTAGCCAACAATCAGGAATCAGCGCATATGGTCATGTGGCTAATGTCAGATCGGGCGATTCCGACAAGGTGGCGGATGATGGAAGGATTCGGTGTTCACACCTTCCGATTCGTTAATGCGGAAGGTAAAGCCCGGTTTGTGAAGTTTCACTGGAAGCCTTTACTCGGCGTACATTCGCTTGTATGGGATGAGGCGCAGAAAATATCAGGGAAAGATCCAGACTTCCAGAGACGGGATTTATGGGAGTCAATTGAACATGGCAACTTTGCAGAGTATGAATTTGGCGTGCAAATGATTGATGAAAAAGATGAATTCATGTTCGATTTTGACGTGCTTGATGCTACGAAACTGTGGCCGGAAGAAATTGTGCCTGTTAAAATATTCGGCAAGATGACACTAAATCGCAATGTTGACAACGTCTTCGCGGAAACAGAGCAAGTTGCGTTCCACCCAGGCAATGTCGTACCTGGAATTGACTTTACCAATGATCCACTGCTACAAGGCAGGTTGTTTTCTTATTTAGATACACAACTCATTCGTCTTGGTGGGCCGAATTTTACTGAAATTCCCATAAACCGCGCCGTCTGTCCGTTCCATAATAATCAGCGGAATGGCTATAGCCGCCAGAGGATTGACGTTGGTCAGGTCAGTTACCATAAAAACTCGCTTGCGGATAATACACCGTCTACCTCAACTGCCAAAGAAGGCGGATTCGTCCATTATGCAGAAAAAGTAGAAGGACGCATCATTCAAGCGCGGAGCGAGTCTTTTAAAGATCACTTTTCCCAGGCAAGGCTTTTTTGGAACAGTATGTCGCCACCAGAGAAGCAACATATCACAGATGCGTTCATCTTTGAAGTTGGAAAAGTGAATAGCAAAAGTGTAAGACAGCAAGTCGTTGATATGTTCGTCCATGTGGATAAAGCAATGGCGGATATTGTTGCTGATGGTGTCGGAGTGAACCGTCCTACTGGCAAGCAAGTGAACGTCAAGGACTCATCACCTGCGCTCAGTCAGAAAAATACGACGAGAGTCCCTTATACGTTGAAAGTCGGCGTGTTGATTGGCAATGACTTTAATGGTGAAGAAGTAAAAAGAACTGTCAAAACGTTAAGGAAGTATGGCGTTACCGTGGATATCGTTGGTGAAAAACTAGGCACAGTGAGAGGTGCAGATGGTCTTAATGTGATCGTTAATGAAACATTTCTTACAATGGATCCGGTATTATTTGATAGTTTATATGTTGTTGGCGGTACGGCTGAAAATCAAGCAAAGTTCAATTCCAATATCCAATACTTTATTAACGAATCGTTCAAGCATTATAAACCGATAGGATTTGCATCGACAGGCATTCCTTTCTTTGAAATATCAAATGCGAAGGTGGGACCTGGAATTGTATTCGCTACGGATAATCCTGAATTCGATAATGAATTTGTAAAAGTAATCGCACAGCAGCGTTTCTGGGACAGAGAAATTTATTGAAGAATGGCCGCTCCGATTAGAAATAAGGAGCGGTTTTTTCTTTATTCGTTAAACTAGTCTGAAATCATGTATACTAGTTTATAAAGCAGATAGGGGATGATTTCTTATGATAAAAGCGATTATTTTTGATTTGGACGATACATTATTATGGGATAAAAAAAGCGTGGAAATGGCATTCAGAAAAACATGTGAACACGCGGCTCAAATACATAATCTTAAGCCCGCTGAACTTGAAGAAGCTGTCAGACTGGAAGCGAGAAAGCTTTATGAATCGTATGATACCTATGAATTTACACAGATGATTGGCATTAACCCATTCGAAGGCCTCTGGGGGACATTTGAGGACGAAGGAGATTCCTTCATAAAGATGAAAGAAATTGTTCCCGGCTATCGTAAGGAAGCATGGACAAATGGACTTCAGCGAATCGGCGTTAATGATGAAGACCTTGGTGGCATGTTAGCAGAACTATTCCCACAGGAACGGAAAAAGCATCCCTACTTATATGAAGAAACATTCAAAGTGCTGGATCGTCTGAAAGATACATACAAGCTCGTACTATTAACAAATGGTTCACCGAGTTTACAACACACAAAACTTGAAATCACATCCGAACTTGTCCCTTATTTTGACGAAATCATCATCTCAGGCGCCTTCGGAATAGGGAAGCCAGACGCATCTATTTTTCAACATGTGCTTACTGAAAGCGGTGTAAATGCGGATGAAGCAATGATGGTAGGCGACAATCTAATGACGGATATCTTAGGGGCATCACGTGTAGGAATGAGTTCTGTCTGGATTAATCGGGAGAATAAACTGCCAAGTGAAGAAGTTGTACCGACTTATGAAATTGATCATTTAGAAAAGTTATTTCCTATCCTTGAAGAGTTGAGCAAGAAACAGGCTGTCCAATAAGAAACCCATTTTTCCGGAAAGGTTGGGAATGGAGCGGACAAACTACTTACATTACAAAATGAAAAAGCGCACCTATTTGGTCAGCGCTTTTTTGTGTGGGATTTAAAAATATGGAAATGAAAAAGAGAAGCGAAGTTTATCAATAAATTGAGGTGAAGAAAATGTCTTTTAGGGTTATTATCCAATTGGTTTTAGCATCAATACTGTTACTATTTTCTACTGGGGCGGCATGGTATGAAGGTAGCGCACTACTAGAGCATTCTTGGGAATGGAAACATACCGCGATTTTTTCTTTAATAGTGAATGGACAAGTGGAGAACGCAAGCGATATTCTCCCCTTTGATTATTTTATATATGCGGCTAAATTTGCACCTTTATTTCCTATGCTAATGTTGTTAAGTATTTCATATCTCATAATCCTTATGGGGTCAATTTTATTCAAACGTAATCATAAGGTGTTTACATATTACCTAACGTCTATTGGCGTTTTAGTCTTGGCGTTAAGTGGTTTCGTGTCTAATTCTCCAACTAACGGTTTGAAAATTATTTTCGCTAGTCTGTTGTTTTTCGGTATTTTATTTCTAGTTATTCCGTTGGTTAGACTAGTTAATAATAAGGTTAAAGAAATATGTTAACTTTATTTCACACCTGTTAATTAACTAAAATTAACCAGCAAATAACATGATCACCTACCGGGCGCTACGTGTATAGTTTTCTTTGGATTGCTTTGGCTAGAATGACTTCTATACGATTACCGCGATGTCTGGATATGTAGGGATGCGACAAAGTCGCATCCCTACATATTTTTTTCGGTAATCGTATGGTGGTCCTTCATCCGTCGCGCTCCAAATGCATAAGTACACGAAGTGCTAAAGCTTTTTGGGACGAAAGAATAGAAGGGCATCTACCTGGATAAAAGCCGCCAAAGATGCAATTTTGGCGGCTGAAGCTTTCTTTAGGGTTTTCTCTTTTTTTATTAGTAAAGAAGTGTCACTTTCTATAAGTTACTACATGATTACATGCATAATCCTTGCTAAAAGTAAGCAAGGAACGCACTGTACACCGTGTAAGAGTGCCCGAAATTGCATCTTCGGGCACTTACAATCTCTATAGAAAGTCATCTATTCGTTTCTTTCAAACATAACTGCATTTTTCACTTGAA
>CAZWAW010000030.1:16790-28656 GCA_964632025.1 uncultured Sporosarcina sp. | reverse complement strand
AGTTAGGGTATGTCATTACTTCACCCGAATTTATGGATGCGGATATTCCGCATCGTGCAATGGAAAAAAAAATGGCGTGAAAAGCGGAAGGCGCTCTTTGCCACATAGCTAGATTGCTTTCAAGGAACGTAGCCTAAGTACGCCGCGTCCTGCGGCAATAAGGAGGGATGCAGTTCAATCCCTCCCCGCTACGTAAAACCCACATCCTGTGGGCCTCCGAGCGGCTGGCGCCTGGAGCTAGACACTATTATAAGTAGAAAAATACTTTCTTTTTTCACTAAAAAAGGTTCGCATTGCTTATAAAAGCAACGCGAACCTTTTTCTTATAATCAATTAAACATAAGCATTTACCACGATACCTTTCCCAACTACTTTGGCAATCGCCGGTGATAGATTAACTGGATTGGGACGGATAAACCCTTGATATGTGGAAGGAACTGATACAATGGGCTTCTCTTTACCTTCCTCTTCCTTCTTTTCTCGTTCTTGATGCGAGGACTCTTTAAATTCATCCAAGAAGTCTGAATTTAACTTAACTTTGCTCACTCGTTCAATATATGCAAAATTATAAACTTCCATACTTAATCGATTTGCATACATTTGAGATTGGATTGGTTGAATTGGTAAAATATAACCCATTGTAAACACCTCCATTTCCACTAGTACTACTACTATATCCACAAGTTAGTATTATTAAACCTGTTATTCTATTTTTTTTCGTAAAATTATTTTATTGTCGGCCAAGCATATCTTGAATATCTTTAATATTAACTGCTTTGCCATTTTTTACGATAGAATTAACAAGCTCATCTTCCGTCTGCTGAGGTACTTCTTTTTTTGCGAGCCTCCCGACTTTCCGAATAATTTTCCTCACTTGCCGTTCATCATTGAAATCCGCATATTGGATTGCATTCGCAAGTGCAAAAACTTCTTCCATCGGGACACCTGTTTTTGATTCGATTTTCCGGAAAAATGAATCATTCATCTGTTATCTCCCCCTTTTTATACACAAAAAGTACGGCCCACAATGATAAGCAAGATGAATAGAACCACAATCAGGCAAAATGTTGAACCGCCGCCTCTTTCCACTTCACAACCGCCGCAACCGCCGCCGTATGCACCACCGAAAGAATTACATCCTCCAAACATAATAAATACCCCCTTCCTTTCTTCGTATCCTATGCGGACACTTGAAGAAAGAAGAGGGCGCATGACTATTAAACCTTTCCTTTCGATTTAAAAATTAGCGATGCAATGAATCCAAATAGAATCGCTGAGCTAATTCCTGAACTAGTCACTTCAAACATCCCAGTAATAACGCCAACCAGACCGTGTTTTTCTGCTTCTGCTATTGCACCATGCGTCAAGGCATTGCCGAAAGAAGTAATTGGTATTGTTGCCCCAGCTCCAGCAAAATCGATGAATGACCCATACAGACCTAAACCGTTTAGCACTGAACCAGCGACTACCAAGGTACACAATGTATGCGCAGGGGTTAATTTTGCTACGTCAAACAACAGTTGTCCCACAACACAAATGAGACCCCCTACAATAAATGCTGTAATGAAAATCGAAACCATAATCCACACTCATTTCATTGTTAATTCGATTGCATGCGCAATGCACGGAATCGTATCACCTTGTTGAAATGATAACGGAGATAATAGCGCGCCCGTCGCAATTAGAAGGACCCGTTTATAGTCACCCGTCCTCATTTTATCAATTACTTCCGTTAGGAAAATGGCGGCAGAACAACCTGCACCACTTGCGCCGGATAAAAAAGCTGCATCAGCACCGTAAAATTCTTTGCCTGCATCCCTAAATTTTTTGGTCACTTCAATACCTTGATTGCCTGCAAGTATTTTATATAAATCAAAACCAGTTTTGCCAAGGTCACCTGTCATGATCACATCATAGTCTTTCACGTCTTTGTTGTGACCTGTTAGATGGCGAACAAGCGTATCTGCCGCTGCTGGTGCCATCGCCGCCCCCATATTTAGCGGATCGGTCATTCCTAGATCTATTACACATCCGATTGTTCCACACTCTATAGAAGGAAACCCTTTTTTATGAGGTGTAACAGCTGCTACCCCCGCTGCTGTGACGGTCCATTGAGCAGTTTCAGGTTTTTGTGCACCATACTCGTTTGGATATCGAAATTGTCGTTCAACTGCATTATGCTGACTAGATGCTCCCGCAATAGCGCATTTCGACATGCCCATTTCGGTCAGCAACGCTGCCATTAAGAGCGAGGACACCGACGTTGCACAAGCGGAAAAAAGGCCAATATACGGAATTCCCACCGTTGTAGCGGCAAAGTTTGAGGGCGTCATCTGGTTAATAAGGTCACCAATTAACAAGAAATCGGCGTCGCTTGGTACAGAATCCACTTTGCTTAACGCAATCATGCACGCATCTTCCATCATTTTTGCGTGAGCATGCTCATTCGTTTTCATTTCACAGCGCTCATCCTCGTAAACTTTATCAAATTTATCGACGAACAGACTTTTCTTCTCTAACGGGCCCACTGTAACACCTGTTGCCACAATGGATGGTGTCGTTTTGAATGTCAAGAGACCGCGCGCTACCATGATACAACACCAAACTTTACAAGTATCGTTTTAATAAGTGCAACGACAAATGCGGAAAATACGCCGAAGAGAATGACCGAACCCGCGAGTTTGAACATGTTTCCACCAACTCCAAGAACATACCCTTCTGTCTTATGTTCAATAGCTGCTGAAATGACAGCATTGCCGAAACCTGTAATCGGAACCGCACTCCCCGCTCCTCCAAATTGGGCGATTTTCTTATACAATCCAAAGCCTGTTAACAGCATCGCGAAAAATATCATCGTTGCAACAGTCGGATTACTGGCCGTCCGTTCCGTGAAATCAAAATAGGTCATATAAAACAGCGACACAAATTGGCCTATTAAACAAATTGTTCCTCCCGTCAGAAATGCAAAAACAATATTTCGCATCAATGGTATTTTAGGAGATGTATCCTTTTCTAACTTCGCATATTTTTTTTCGTCCATTATGTCTCTTCCTTTATAAGCGATTTCAATTTTTCAATCTTTTTCCCCTTATCCTTCTTATCTTCCAAATCAATGAGCTTGTCCATTTCCATCCATATTTTACTGTCCGCTGAAACGGTAACGGCCAACCCTGGGTAACTATTTTCTAATTTTTTCTTGAGCTCCTTTTCAATATTTTCTTTTTTGAAGCGCGAAAAAGTTTTAAGCGTAACAGCAGTTAGCAAGTCATTTTCATAAAAAACAGTGACTGCTGATGTGAGTCGTTTGTCATTTATCAATACTTCTTCCGCTTTCGCATGATCCTCGCTGAAATTGTTGTCTATCCGGAATCCACTTCCTGAACAACCGGATAGTAAGACAACTGCGAAAATCATAAGGCTAAGTTTCCGGATATGCGTCCCCTCCATTTTTATACAGTATGCCTTTTCATACTTAACTTTATTCATAATCCATCTCTGCGCCCTAACACTCCGTAATTTTCCGCATAAAGTATAAAGAATTGAGAAAAGGAGGTGGAATTAATGGGATGTGGAAGAAATGAAGAATGTAATGAAAGAAAACACCAAGATGACTGCGTATGTGAGGTTGTCAGGTTCATCAAGCGTTTACAAGACGCTGGAACAGACGATGACTGTGTAGAATGTGAAACAGATTGTTTCATGGCTCCGCTTGGTAGCATATCCAGCCCTGCACGTCACCGTGTCAATACACGCGTATTCATGCTATTGACAGAGAACGGTGATCCGTTCAAAGCAATGTTCCGTCCGGAAAGCCGAAAACATTACCTTCACAATTGCTTCTCTACTTTTTTCAGAGTCCAAAACGTCTTTGACGGCTGCTGCGCAACATTGCAAGTACTAGCACCGTTAGACATTCACAATAATCCGGTGGAAATTATTAAATGCGGCAAGTTGGATCTTGAAGAACTCTGTAAAGTTGAAAAGTTTGGTGCGACTGATTCATGCATCACTGTCGACTTGACTTGTTTCTGTGGAATCCAATGTATTAAAGATACGTATATCGATTTTTGCGACGTAGATTAATTAATACCCTGCAATGCCCAAACAACCCAACCGGTTTAGATCGGCTGGGTTGTTTTAACTTTTCAATAGTATGTATTGCGAAAAGGCAGGACGGAGAAATCCCGTCCTGCCTTTTTCATTTCGTTTCATCAAACGGCTTACCACGCCATAATACTTCTTCGATCTTACCCATTTCCACTGCTACTATTTCGTGATTGGCACCTTCCAGATCAATCCAGACTGTCTCTTCCTCAACTTTCTCAATCGTACCTGATAGTGTTTCTTCCTCTAGAACAAATTGAAGTGGCTGATAAGCTTGGCGGCGGAACGAATTGCTCAAATAAATAATTTTACGTTGTATGTCTAGATTCACTGGCAAGGCTTCGGTAACACTTACCTGTTCTTCATTTTCTAACATAGACTGCTCTTCATTGTTCAGTAAAAATACTGACGTGCTCTCCTCCACAATAATTGCAACTTTAATAAAGACGGGTGGCCCGTCAACGAATAATAACGGTTTATTTCGAAAAATGGTAAGCACATCCTTTTTAATACAGTATATGCGCCCACTTTTCGGACGTTACCCCTATCAGAAGAAAAACGGTTCCCACCACTGATCTAAAGATCACTGATGAAAACCGTTGCAAGACCTAGATAAATAATTACACTAATAACGTCATTTAATGTTGTGATAAAAGGACCGGACGCAACTGCAGGATCGATTTTCAACTTATGCATAAGCAATGGAATGAACGATCCTGAAATCGTTGCGACAAAAATTGAGACAAAAATAGCAGCACCTACTAAAAGACCAATTACGAATTCATTCTTCCATACGTAAATTAGACCAACTACAAATAGTGCACAGATAAAGCCTGTCATCAATCCTGTTCCTGCTTCGCGGATAAGCAGCTTGAATTTACTTTCGTCCTCTACATCTCCTGTCGCAATCCCGCGCACGGCTACCGCAAGCGCTTGCGTTCCACTATTCCCAGCAGTACCCGCAATTAGGGGAATGAACGCGGCTAGAAGTGCCACTTTTGAAATTGTTTCTGTAAATAAATCTATCAAATTAGCAGTAAGCATTCCGAGTACTAATAGAATAAGCAACCATGGAAGTCTTTTTTTCATAGCCGAGAATGAGTTTTTATCGAATGTATCCATACTGGAAACCCCAGCAAGCTTGGAATAGTCATCTGATGCTTCTTCATCGAGTACGTCGATAATATCATCGACTGTAATAATCCCAAGTATATGCTGTTGGAAGTCGACGACCGGGACGGCAAGGAAATTATAGTCCTTGATCATCTTTGCAACGTCTTCCTGATCTTCTGAAACGAGAACACTTACGACTCTTTCACTCATAATCGAACTAATTAGCGTATCTTCATGTGCAATGATTAAATCGCGTAGTGATATAACACCTGTCAATCGATTATTGTCGTCAACGACAAATATATAATAAATGGTTTCTGCCTTCGGTGCTTCATTGCGCAAAATTGTCATAGCGGAACGGACTGTCGAATTTTGTGGAATTGTAACATATTCCGTTGTCATGATTGACCCTGCCGTATACTCTTCATAATGAAGTAAGGCTTTGATCTCGGCAGCGGCTTCTTTATTCATGAGCGTCAAATAGCTGACCACTTGTGATTTGTCGAGTTCATTCAGGACATCTACCGCGTTATCGACAAACATATACGAAATCATGTCTGCTGCATACGTCGTGTCCATCTCCTGAAGGAACTGTTTATATTCATCGTCGCTGATTTCACTAGTCTCAAATATTTCCGCAAGTTCTTTTGGAGATAAGTATTGGTAAATAACCCCACGGAGTTCCGGTTCAATTTTCTCGTAAAAAATCGCTCGGTCATACGGATGGAGGCGTAGATATTCATCGCGGAAGGCTTTTATGTCGTGCTGGATAAGTTTCTCTTGCAACTTCTCTTCATCAAAAATAATTTCTTCTTTGTGCTCATCTTTTATGCTCACAGCTACACCTTCCTTTCTAATTCTACCGTGGATTATTAAAGTAATTAAGGGTATTATATACGGATACGTATTGTGAAAAAGGGTGATGAAAATATGAAGTTCGATATTGTCGGTGATATTCACGGTTGTTACGATGAATTCATGCATTTGATCGACAAATTAGGATATGGGATGGATACAGGTATTCCCCTACATCCTAAAGGCAGGAATCTTGTATTTGTCGGAGATACGACGGATAGAGGGCCCCACTCAATTAAGATGTTGAATCTACTTTTCAATATCCAAGATGAGCACACACTCTATTATTCCCCGGGAAATCATTGCAATAAATTATATCGATTTGCCAAGGGAAATCAGGTTCAGCCCACACATGGTCTTGAAACAACAGTAGCCGAACTTGATGCATTATCTAGCGATGCGCGTAAACGCTTCTTGACCAGATACCGTCAATTTTACGAAGCGCTACCGTTATTCCATACCCTTAATGATGGTAATCTCATCATTGCGCACGCAGGTATCCGTGAAGAAATGATTGGTGCACCCTATTCGGAAAAAATACGGGTATTCGTTCTCTATGGAGATATCACGGGTCAAAAATTACCCGATGGTAGACCCCTTAGGCGTGATTGGGCTAAACACTATAAAGGGGCTCCCTTCATTGTCTACGGCCATACCCCAGTTAAGGAAGCACGCTTTGTAAATAACACTGCGAATATTGATACCGGATGCGTATTCGGCGGTAAACTTACAGCTCTACGCTACCCGGAAATGGAAATTGTGTCAGTTCCTTCTCTACAGCCATTTGTGCCAGAGAAATTTACTGCGTTTGATTGATTTCGGTGTTGGTTATGTGCTTCATATCTAGCGGAATATCGCATCTAAATTCAACTTTTTCACTTGTAAGCGGATGCGTAAACCCAATCATCGCACAGTGTAAAGCCTGCCGACCAATCAGCCCATGGGAACCGCCATATAAATCATCACCATGTAAAGGATGGCCTGCCCACCTCATATGGACACGTATTTGATGCGTTCTGCCCGTATAGAGGGTTAGTGCAATTTTTGTTAACTGATGACCTTTTATATCCGTGCGGCCCAGTACTTCTACCTCAGTTCGAGCGAATTGACCATCTTCACGCACAATTCGTTCGATAATGCTACCGTCTTTTCTGCCAATTGGTTGCACAATACTGATTTGGTCCTTTTCCACATGTCCTTCAACCAATGCGACATACTGGCGATGGAAACCGGAATTTGTCATCTGTTCACTGAGCAGATGATGAATATGCCGGTTTTTTGCAATACAAATCAAACCCGATGTATCCTTGTCGAGACGTGTAACGACGTGCACTGTGGCCGGAAGTCGTTCCTTAGCAAACTTTCCGGCAACGGCATTCGCCATCGTTCCGACAGGATGGTCACGCGACGGAATCGTACTTTGCCCAGCAGGTTTATTGACAATGATTAGCGCTTCATCTTCATAGATGATCGTTAAATCACCAGTCTCTGGAAGTAAACCTGGGCTTGGCTCTTCCGATGGAAAAATAATGAGTACTTCATCACCTACCTGCAACAGATGCCGCACATTACGTTCGAAGCCATTCACACGGATATCTCCGCCATCGTATTTAGTTGCAGTTAACGTTCTTTTAGATATCCCTTTTGCGTGCAAGAATTCGCGTAGCAGTATGCCGCCTTCATCCACTTGAAATACGAGACGAAATCTGCGATCCAACTCATCCCCCTTAGACATCGCTATCAATGAATGAATCATGCACACGTCTCCAAAATGGAAACGGCCTGAACCTTCCGAAACGTACTTTTTCCTTTGAAACTTGGTATTCAATCGATTTCACATCTTTATGAAGAAGTTGCAAATGGTCGACTGTTACCATGAAATCTGGTCCTTTTACAGGTGTCAGTACACATTTATGATGCGCGGGTAGCACTAGCGGTGCGCCGACTGTACGGAATACCCGATTATTAATTGACGCCATTTCTGTCAATTGCATGGACGGCAAAGAAGGATGGATAATTGCTCCGCCCAGTGCCTTATTGTATGCAGTAGACCCTGAAGGCGTTGACATACATAACCCGTCGCCACGAAAACGTTCAAAATGATTACCATTCAGTTCAACATCCATGACGAGCGTCACATCAGGAGATTTCACCGTCGACTCGTTCAGTGCAAGGTACAGGGCGCTATTCTTATCGTTTCGGTAGTTAATCTTAACATCAAGAAGCGGGTATTCGAAAACTTCGAATTCTTTTCGAGCAATAGAAATGACAAGCTTCTCAATTTCAGCCGGCTTCCAGTCTGCGTAAAATCCTAGATGGCCAGTATGGATTCCAACAAATGCGGTGTCTTTCAAGCGGTATTTATATTTATGAAAGGCGTGGAGTAATGTACCATCTCCCCCAATTGACAAAACAATATCGGGTTCTTCTTCATCGAAAACAAGCCCGAAATCTGTCAAATATTCTTTCGCTTCATCCATAAGCTTATTCGACAACGCATCGTTTCTTGTCTGGATTGCAAATTTCATCATTTCTCTCCTCCTTTCCCATTCGTATCACCATAGCGTCTTGTCGCCGTTTCTTTGAATGCACTGAAATATTGTTGCGCATCCTGGATTTCATTACGTATCTGCGACATTTCTTCGTCTAACTGGAAGGCTGCTTCTGCTGCACGTTCTAGACGATGCCTGATTTCATCTGGCATTTCGCCATCATATTTATAATTCAATGAGTGTTCAATTGACGCCCAGAAATTCATTGCTAACGTACGGATTTGAATCTCAGCAAAAATTGTCTTCTCCCCATGAATCGTCTGAACAGGGTATTTGATAATTAAATGGTAAGACCTGTATCCACTTGGTTTATTATGTGCAATATAATCGCGCTCTTCAATCACTTCAAGGTCATTTCGCTGCCGTAATGTTTCTACGACCGTACTAATATCATCGACAAACTGGCACATCAGACGAAGGCCCGCAATATCAGGCAATTCAGCAGCAAGTTCAGCTGATGGTTCGAATGGAATCCCTTTTTCAAGTGTCTTGTCATAGATACTGGCGAGCGGCTTAACCCTGCCTGTCACAAATTCAACAGGCGTATGTACATCTTCCAATTCATACTGGGCTCGCAAGCCTTTCAATTTCACTTTCAGTTCATCTACCGCTTGTTTATAAGGTTCAAGAAATTGACTCCACTGCCTCATTCGGACCCCTCCCGGCTAGTTATTCCATATGTTGAAGTATCGAGCTGAATGCTTGCTCCACTGCCGAGGAGAACGCTTCCCCATAATTATCATTACCCTCAATATTATAAATAAGCATCATCAGCTCATCTTTGAATCCGGGAAGCGAAATTAGTTCATCCTTCCACGAAAGAACCGGATCTAAATTCGTTGTTAATACATCGACCATTAGCGGCCATACTGCCTGTGTTAAATGAAGGTGCTCGTACCCTTCTTCTACTTCTAAAAGATAGACAAACGACAAGTTGTCTGAATCTGTAATCATCTTTCCAGATGGTATACCACGAGGCTTTTCTACTTGATCTGCTGCTAAAAAGAGGATTTTTTCATCATTAAGAAGTCCACTATCAATTCGATTTTTAATGTTCATAATTTCTTCTTCCCTTCATGCGTCATTACGTTTATTCTATCATATGCTGCGCGGCCTTGCAGTCTAGAAAATGCGTTTCCGCACATAAATTGGTATACTAAAGTTAAGTTATTATTTCGCAAGTCAACAGCTCAACGTCAGAAGGGACAGATCATGATCGATACACGCACAATTCGTACATTAATGGAGATAAATTCACTGCAGTCTCTCGGAGCTGTCCAGACGCAAACTGACCAAAATAGCACATCTCCATCCATGTTTAACGCCTTATTGCAGGAGATGTTAGGCAGTACATCCATAACGGATTCTATATCTTCCGTTTCGTCTACACTACTTGGTGATCTTAATAATATAGAAAGTTTGCGCTATGACGGGAAAAATGGAGTATTTGAACCTTCTTCTCTCAACGCAATCCTTTCCGCAGTGCAGCAAAGTTCAGCTGTTCCCATGAAAGATACATTCATTGGGAATGACAATTATCGCGATATTATCAGCCAAGCTGCAAACAAATATAACTTGCCCGATAAACTGATCTCCGCCGTTATCAAACAAGAATCGAACTTCAACAACGGAGTTGTCAGCCACGCGGGTGCACAAGGTCTTATGCAGCTGATGCCCGGAACAGCGAAGTTCCTGGGCGTCAAAGATAGTTTCGACCCCGTCCAGAACGTGATGGGCGGAGCCAAATATTTAAGACAAATGCTTAATCAGTTTAATGGGAATATCGAACTTGCCCTTGCTGCCTATAATGCGGGTCCCGGAAACGTAAAAAAACATGATGGGATTCCTCCTTTCAAAGAGACACAGCAATACGTAAAAAAAGTGCTCGGCTATTTCAATGCCTAAGATTGATAATCTAATCTCCTGTTTTATGATCAGAGCGCTTTATTTGTGAAAAGAGTGCAGGGTTGATAGAATATCAATACAGTCAGAGCAAAGGAGATTGACATAATGATGCGAAAACCTTTGATCCCTTATGAAGAGATCGGTGCTACAAAGTTGTCGGAACTCATCGACCTGTTTTACGCTAAAGTGGCCGTACACCCAGACCTATACCCGATTTTTCCAGATGACTTGACAGAAACAGTACGCAAACAAAAACAATTTCAAACACAATATTTAGGTGGTCCCAATTTATATACTGAAGAACATGGTCATCCGATGATGAAAGCTCGTCATATGCCATTCCCGATTACTCCAGTTCAAGCGGAAGCATGGCTAGCTTGCATGGCAGAAGCAATGGACGAAGTCGAACTTGAAGGAAATATACGTGATATCTATTATAAGCGCCTCGTCTTGACCGCCAATCATATGGTGAACAGGGCTGGGGAGGAGAAAACGTGAATCGACAAACATTACTGGAGAACCCGGTTATTCCTTCCACATGCATAAGGCCAATCGAGCTATACGTTTTCATCGATCCATTATGCGGAGATTGTTCGTCGCTCCCGCCTTTACTCCGAAAATTACAAGTTGAATATGATCGTTATTTCACACTGCGCATTGCATTGCGTACATCATTGCCTAAGATGAATCTTCAATGTCTGCATAATGATGTGGATGAGCTGGCTTGTGAACAAACACATCCTGCATTTCCAAGTATCGCAGTTAAAACTGCAGAGTTTCAAGGCAAACGTGCTGGGTTTCGATTCTTATCAAAAATGCTTGAGTATTCGTTTTTGAAGTCTAGAAATGTATCGTCATTTTCAGTACTCGTCGAAATCGCAAAAAAACTTAATCTTGATGTAGACGAATTTATCCGAGACTTTTCTTCAAAAAATGTCTTACGCTCTTTACAAGTCGATTTGTACATGGCCAAAGAAATGGAAGTTGACAAAGCACCTACTTTCGTCTTTTTCAATGAAAATATTGAAGATGAAGGATTAAAAGTGAGTGGCTTATACGACTACCATGTCTACGAACAAATTTTAGAGGAGCTAGTCGGCGGGCCTATTCTAGCTGACATTCCCCCTCCCCTTGATGATTTGTTCCAACGTTTCGATACGCTTTCCACAACAGAGATTGCTAGTATCTATAACATCTCCGAAAAGTCCGCAGAACGCGAACTCAAAAAACGCCTTCTACAACAGCATGTTGAACGGATTCATTTCCAGGACATGACATTATGGCGTAAAAAGTTGATATGAATTAAGAGAGCTGCTTCATTGCCTGGGGATACTGGG
>CAZWAW010000030.1:0-16690 GCA_964632025.1 uncultured Sporosarcina sp. | reverse complement strand
GCGTAAAAAGTTGATATGAATTAAGAGAGCTGCTTCATTGCCTGGGGATACTGGGGAATGAAGTGGCTTTTTTTATTGAGGTAGGGTTTGCCATGACAGTTTTCCGGTGCACTCACAATTTCACGCCTTCTCCTCACAGTTCCACACTTTTCCATGGCAATCGTCCCATCGCTTTACCTCATTAAACCAAAAGAAAAGAGCATTCGCTCCTGGGGGGGAGGGAATGCTCTTATTCAAAGGGAATGGGAGAAATGTTCACGTTCAAACAAAAGGGGTGTATGTTTGGTATGTGATTTATTTCACATCCTTACCTTATCACAAAATAATAGTAGCATCAAGAATTCACAATGTTTTTCACAAGACTGTCACAATGATGATTTCACCAATACGCCTTACTTTATATCTATATAGTAATATGCATATAAGTAAAAGCCCCACCGCAACCATAAAACGTGGCGGATAGGGCTTTTCACTGAATCAAATTAATTTATTTTTTCAAAAGAAGTGATTCAAGCTCGTTCAGCTTTTCTTCGAAGACGCGGCATGCTTCTTCGATTGGAGCAGCACTTGTCATATCGACGCCTGCTTTTTTCAGAACTTCGATTGGATAATCGGAAGAACCGGCTTTCAAGAAGTTATTAACATAGCGTTCAACAGCCGGCTCTCCTTCTGTCAAGATTTGATTGCTCAATGCGACTGCAGCACTATAACCCGTCGCATACTGATAAACATAATAGTTATAGTAGAAATGAGGAATTCTTGCCCATTCCAGGCCGATTTCCTCGTCAACAACAAGATCTTCACCGAAATACTTCTTATTGAGTGCATAATACTCTTCTGTCAGTTTTTCAGCAGTCAGCGCGACACCTTGCTGATCAAGCTGATGAATAAGGTGTTCGAACTCAGCGAACATTGTCTGACGGAAAACAGTACCACGGAAGCCATCAAGCCAATAATTCAGCAAATAAATTCGTTTTTGTTCGTCATCAATCGTTTTCAATAGATGATCATTCAAAATAGCCTCATTCACTGTTGAAGCGACTTCCGCTACAAAAATAGAATAACCACTGTAGACGAATGGCTGGCTTTTACGTGAATAATAACTATGCACACTATGGCCGAATTCGTGCGCGAGTGTGAATAAGTTACTGACGTTATCTTGCCAGTTCATTAAAACATATGGATTTGTTCCATAAGCGCCCGAAGAGTAAGCTCCAGAGCGTTTACCTTTGTTCTCCCGAACGTCTACCCAGCGATTCTCAAGTCCCTCTTTAACGATTGATACATACTCTTCACCAAGTGGATGGAAACTGTCTAGCATCGTTTTGGCAGCTTCGTCATATGGAATTTCCATATTTGCATCTTTTACAAGCGGTGCATACAGATCCCACATATGAAGTTCTTCTAGTCCAAACACTTTTTTACGGAGCGCAACATAGCGCTGCAACAAGTGTACGTTTTTATTGATAGTCGAAACAAGATTTTCATAAACCTGTTCCGGGATATGATTATTTGCCATCGCCGCCTCACGTGCAGATGAATAATTACGGATGCGCGCATTGACGTTATCACCTTTTACGTTACCTGAAAGTGTAGATGCGAATGTGTTTTGAAATTCGCTGTACTTCGAATACATCGCTTTGAATGCGTCCTCACGAACACGCGGATCATCGCTTTCCAAAAATCCTACATAGCGGCCATGTGATAATTCGACTTCTTCACCTTTTTCGTCTTTTACCATTGGGAAAGTCAAATCTGCATTGTTCAGCATACTGAACGTTTCTGAAGAATTGCCCGTTACTTCTGATAGTTGTGCAAGCAAAGCTTCTTGTTCAGCAGGCAGCACATGTGGTCGCTGCGTGTTGATTTCTTCGAATTCTTGCTTATAGAGACCCAGTCCCTCATGTTCAGAAACTAACTTGTCCAATTCTGTTTCATCAATAGACAGAAGCTCTGGCAAGAAGAATGATAACGCAGTTGCTACTTTCACATAAAGTGATTTCACACGGCTATCCATCGCCTGATAGAAGCTGTTTGTCGTATCCTGGTCAGTCTTCAAATGCGCATATGTGTAAAGCCTGCGCAGTCTTTCAGATAGCGCGTCACGGTATGCCAATGCAGTGTAAAGTGCATCTCCACCGCCCGAAAGTGTCCCTTTGTAAGAGTCTGCTTTGCCGGAGAATTCCTCAACTTCAGCGAATTCTTTTTCCCACGCTTCATCAGTTGCGAAGATGTCTTCGAGACGCCAAGTCTCCTCTACCTTTACTTCATCACGCGTCAACACTTTGTTCTTAGTTTCGGCCATCATCAATTATCCCCCTTCTCCCATTACTTCGGGAAACGAATCAGTCTTATTTTCTCAATTTTCATAACGCTTTGCAAGCAATCTTTCTGAAATTAGTTGAATTATTTTTTCTTCGTCAATAACTGTTCCATTTTGACAAGAATCCACATTTGTAGAAACAAGGAAATCACGGTATGCTATGCACGCTTTTACCTTTGCTTCCGATGGTTCTTCTAACCAAGAGATATATTTTCTAACCTGACTGCGGGATATAGCTCTAAAACTAATCCCCTTTCTTCTCAAATAATAAAGGAATGCTAATTGCCATTCACAGTCATGCTCGCGGAATGACTCGCTGAAAAGGACGGGCAATCCAATCCATTTTGGAAGATTCGTTGGAATCATGCGCAGTTCATAGCACATTCTTAAAAAAGGATCTTTCACGCCCCTTTTATTCAATAAAACACGGGATTGAACAAATTGATTGCGCATGGATAAGTAAAGGGCTACATAGCGATGAATTTCTAGCTCTGATGGGGTTTTAGGCCGAGCAAAAGGGAATACTTGCATCGACAAAGGCAATGTTCGATGGATGCCGATATATCGCTTCCCAGCGACATGGATAAGACTGGTGTAATAATGGAATTGTTCTGTTTGGGGGTTATATGTGAGTAATAAATAGCCTTCAGGGGGTGTATGCGTCAAGAAGCTTTCGTGGAATCTTGAAAAATGGAATGTACCGACTCCTACAGGCAATGAACTAAATTTTGCTGGGGTATGCAAAATCCAGATGGGTTTCATTTCTATACTACGATAACCTGCGGATCTAGACTCTATGTCAGTAACAGGAATCGTACTACACTGGAATTCGATGGGTATCGACTCAGATTGTGTCTTTACGAGGATGTCAGGACGCTGAGATACCATTTTCAAAAATGGTTCAAGTTCGACAAGCTCGGCATGTTTTTGAAAAAAAGCATACAATTGTTGCTTTCCTTGAAGATGGCTGTGTGATTCACCTTCTGAGAATAAAGTCAGACAGGTAGAATCCTTCATATGTGCAAAATGTGGAATCGTAATATCTCCAACTTTCAACTGAACCCGAGAGTTACATTGAGGACAAAAGAACAATCGTAACTTCCGCCATTTGCGCAACCGTTCTCTTTCTAATTCTGGTGTAAGCACAATAAGTTTTCCTTGCTCTGTTTTTGCCGTGAGAATTCTATCCATCTCCTTCCTTGTTTAATAATACAAATATTCAGTCAGTAAAGCAAACAAAAAAACAGCTACCATTTAAGATAGCTGTTCCCACTGACTTTTATTTAGCCCCAAAGTATTGATGAATTGTCGAGAATACATCTGCATCCATAATTAGTTTGCCATACTCCTCAATTCGATGAATCGTCATGTTCGACGGCGCGCCAAATTCCGAAAGTACGCTGAACAGATCTGTCTTGCGAGAATCATCCATTACTTCGTCATCATATACCAAGTGTAAATAATAATTATTTTCAAACGAATATAAAGATGTCTTCACTTCATACTCTTTCATCTGCCCTGCTAGCGGAATAAGATCATCAAATTCGTTAAAGACAAATATATTGTCTTTCCATTCAAATGCTTCATCCCCAATACCTGGCATAGTATCATCATCATGATCATACATTTTGCCATGCTGGAATATCTTTCTTGGATCGTCATTCGTGAATGGTGATTCCAGTGGCTCACCATCGTCAGACATTTGTGCACGCGTGACTGTCACTTCAATACCGCCGCTCATCGCATGTACCTGTATCCACAATGGCCCCTCGACTTCAAACTCAGACTCATCACTGACTTCGTCCATCATCTCCCAGAAGAGTTCCTCGCTCTTGTCGCGATTATACCAAACTTCCTCACGGGTAAAGCCACGCTCTTCAATATCAATATATGAAAGAAAAAACTTAACTGTATTTTCATTAATACGCTCTATTTCCATCCCTTTTCTCTCCCTTCCTATGGAACAGGATTTGACCGGTTCCCTTCAATGTGTGAAAAAATCCTGCAATGCTTATACTTACTATATGACCGTCCTCTACGTTTTGAAAGGGTTCCGCCTTAGGACGTATAATTTTGATAGTAATAGCATTGTAGAGAACATCCACCCGGAAAGCAAGAGAAATACAAAAAGCTGATAGGTGTACGGCATTTTGCAATGTCAACCCCTATCAGCTTCATACTATTTTTCGGACTAGTTCACCATGCGCCGCGCTTCAAGCAGCTGATAGGCTCTTACTTTTCTCGGTAGGAATCGACGAATTTCATCTTCATTGTATCCCACTTGAAGTCTTTTCTCATCAAGAATAATCGGTCTTCTTAACAGACCCGGATGTTCTTGAATTAATTCATATAGGCGTTGTAATGGAAGGCTTTCCACATCAACGTTTAATTTTTGGAATATTTTCGAACGAGTTGAAATAATTTCATCTGTTCCATCTTCAGTCATACGAAGAATTTCTTTTATTTCATCAATATTCAATGGTTCCGAAAAAATGTTACGTTCAGTATACGGAATCTCGTGTTCCTCTAACCATGCTTTCGCTTTTCTGCATGATGTACAGCTAGGTGAAGTAAATAATGTGACCATCATATGCTGACACTCCCTTTCAGTCGGCTCGAATGTTTTGATTTATATTTTCACATTTAGATTAGAATTATTTTAAACTGTATGCTTCTAATCCCTATTATACACATTTTCATTACTGATTAATACACTTTTCAAGAAATATTAGTTATCCCATGCACTATTGTCACAGTTCCGCAACATAAGCGACTTTAACAAGTATGTGCATGTTCTCTCTACTGTTATACCCGATTCAAGAATTAATTAAACATCTGCTTGTCAAATAAAAAAACTTTCTCATTTAGGAAGTTGCTAATTGAAAATAATTTAATGTCTACAATATATAGTACGTCTAAATACGGGCAAAGGTTTCATATTAATTAAAAAAATATCAGAAACATAAAACTTGTCCCTGAATTCTTTAACTATTTTGGGTTGTAATTAACATTTGGTGGAATACCTATTACTTGAATTTATGAATTTCATCGTATTCTTACACTTTTCTTTATTCAAACATGCAAAAGGACCGGTTCTCTTGTCGAAAACCAGCCCAGTTGCTTCTATTTAAAGTTACTTTGCAAAAGCATCAAATTCGCGCTGTGAGCAAAGAACAAAATGCCCTGGTGTCACTTCACGCATGATTACTTCTTCATCCTTAAGATATTTATGTGTTGTTGGATCGTAACTTTTGCGTACACGACTACGCTCATAAGCTGGATCTGGCAACGGAATCGCAGATAGTAGCGATTGCGTATAAGGATGTAAAGGCGCCGTATAGATCGTTTCGGCTGGTCCGATTTCGACAAGTTTCCCGAAATGCATAACACCAATTCGATCTGAGATATATTTCACCATCGACAAGTCATGCGCGATGAATAGATAGGTCAGTCCTCTTTCTTCTTGAAGCTCTTTCAACAAGTTGACGACTTGTGCTTGAATGGATACATCTAAAGCAGAAATCGGTTCATCTGCGATAATGAATTCTGGTTCAACAGCAAGCGCCCGGGCAATTCCAAGACGTTGCCGCTGACCGCCAGAAAACTCATGCGGATAACGGTTGGCGTGCTCACGATTCAGTCCTACTGTCTCAAGAAGTTCATGGACACGTGTAGTACGTTCCTTAGCATTCTTCACAAGACCATGAATATCGAGGCCTTCAGCTATGATATCAAGCACTTTCATACGTGGATTTAAGGATGCATATGGATCTTGGAAGATCATCTGCATTTTTCGGTTGAAAGCTTTCAGTTCTTTTTTTGATTTTTTCGCATGGACGTCGATGCCATCATAGATGACTTCCCCGCCTGTTGCGTCGTAAAGACGGATGATTGTACGACCGGTTGTTGATTTGCCGCAACCAGACTCACCGACAATACCTAGCGTCTCGCCTTTATAAATGTCGAATGTTATATCATCAACAGCACGCACTTCATTCTTTGTTCCAACATTGAAATACTGTTTCAAGTTTTTGATTTCAAGTAATTTTTCAGCCATTATCGAACACCTCCTGCATTGCCTTTATAATATCGGCTGCCAGGGAATCTCTTCATACGCTCGATGACCGCTACTGGCGGATCTACTTGAGGTGCATCTGGATGAAGTAGCCACGTCGCCGCATAATGTGTCTCACTCACTTTAAAGAGAGGCGGAACTTGCTCCATATCAATCTTCATCGCATATTCACTACGAAGTGCAAATGCATCTCCTTTTGGAGGATCCAATAAATCGGGTGGCGTGCCTGGAATCGCATATAATTTCTCTTCAGTTGCATCCAGTGACGGCATTGAACTTAGAAGCCCCCACGTATACGGATGCTGCGGGTTGTAAAAGACTTCATCAACCGTTCCCACTTCGACGATTCGTCCGCCATACATAACGGCTACACGGTCCGCTACGTTTGCTACGACTCCGAGGTCATGCGTGATGAAAATAATAGATGTATCGATTTTCTTTTGCAAGTCTTTCATTAATTCTAAGATTTGCGCTTGAATCGTAACATCCAAGGCTGTCGTCGGCTCATCTGCAATCAAAAGCTTCGGATTACATGCCAAGGCAACAGCAATAACGATACGTTGGCGCTGTCCACCAGAAAATTGGTGCGGGTATTGCTTCATACGCATTTCTGGCTTTGGCATCCCGACTAGCGTTAACAATTCAATAGATTTTTTTCGAGCTTCAGTTTTACTAAGTTTCTGATGCTTTAGTAACGGCTCCATAATCTGATTACCAATCGTCATTGTCGGATTGAGTGAAGTCATCGGATCCTGGAAAATCATCGAAATGTCTTTTCCTCTTACTTTTTGCATTTCTTTTTCGGAAATCTTCAGTAGGTCTCTTCCACCGAATAATATCTCGCCGTTTTTGTACTCAGTACTGGATTTCGGAAGGAGTCGCATAATCGATTTCGTCGTTACCGATTTACCTGATCCCGACTCACCGACGATAGCCAGCGTCTCCCCTTTATAAACTTCAAAATTAACGCCCTGAATCGCTTTCACTTCTCCTGCAAATGTATGGAAGGAAAGCTCCAGGTTTTTCACTTCAACAATTTTCTCCATTTCACTTTCCTCCTTTAGTCTTTCATTTTCGGATCAAGTGCATCACGTAATCCATCCCCAATTAAGTTGAACGCAATCATCAGTAAACTTATGATTGCCGCTGGGAAGAATAAAATATGCGGCTGATATTCAAGGAATTTATAACCATCATTAATGAGCGTTCCAAGAGACGCTTTCGGTGCTTGAAGACCCATTCCGATAAAGCTTAAAAATGCCTCAAAGAAAATAGCCGTCGGAATTGTGAACATCATGTTAATAACAATGATCGCCATGATATTCGGCAGTAAATGCTTAACGATAATGCGGGTATCACTTGCGCCTAACGTTTTAGCTGCCATAACGAATTCCTGGTTTTTATATTTAAGAACTTGTCCACGTACAATACGAGACATGCCTATCCATCCGGTTATCGATAAGGCAATAATGATTGACCATATGCCTGGTTTCATGATCATAATCATCAGAATGACGATGACCAGTGTCGGTACCCCAATCAGTACTTCGACAATCCGTTGCATGACATCGTCGATACGACCTCCATAATAGCCGGAAATCCCACCGTAGATCACACCTATTACAACGTCAATAACAGCTGCAACAAATGCGATTAATAGGGAGATTTGAGTCCCTTTCCATAGACGTGAAAACAAATCACGTCCTAGGCTATCCGTTCCGAACCAGTAGTTAACTTCTACTTTTTTTAATTCATAAAGATTAACTGTTTTAGTGCCTAGTTTACCTTCACCATCAAAAATACCCAATTTTTCAAGTCCTGGAATTTTAGGTGGCAAGCTTGCATGGGCAACTTTTACATCCTCTGGATCATGTTCAACCATGTAAGGGCCGGCGAATGCCATAAATACAATGAACGCAAGAATGAACATACTGACGATAGCCGCTTTGTTTTTACGGATCCGAAGCCAAGCATCCTGCCAGAAACTCAAACTCGGTTTCGAGATTTTTTCGGCATGCGAGCTATCGATTGTAATCCGATCAAACGAATCTTTTGGTAGTTTCTTCATGTTAGTAGTCATTACTTGGAACCTCCAGACAAACGGATACGCGGATCAATGACCCCATAAAGAATATCCACAATTAATATAATCACAATAAGGAATACCGAGAAGAACATTGTTGTACCCATGATCACAGCGAAGTCGTTCGAGCTTATTGATTTAACGAACTGCTGACCTATACCTGGGATAGCAAAAATCTGTTCAACTACAAGTGACCCCGTTAATAGTCCTGCTGCAACTGGTCCAAGGACTGTGATTAACGGAATTAGCGCATTACGGAATGCATGTTTGAAAGCGATTTCAAACCAGTTTGCGCCTTTCGCTTTTGCTAGCAAAATATAGTCCGAGCTTAATACTTCTATCATTTCTGTCCGGATAAATCTTGCCGCGATAGCAATAGGTCCCATTGCGAGTGCGATTGAAGGCAATATACTGGACTTCCAACCTTCCCACAGACCGACTGGAAGCACTTCAAGCCATACAGCAAAGACGTACTGCAGTAATACAGCAAAAACAAACGATGGTATCGAGATACCAAGAATCGCAATAATGGTACTACCATAATCCCATACTGTGTTTTGCTTCAAGGCGGCAATCATCCCAAGAATAATTCCGATTAAGGTCCCAAATATAAGTGCCTGGGCCCCTAAAATCGCCGAGTATTTCAATTTTTTCACAATAAGAGTTGTGACATCTGCATTTTTATATTGGAACGATACACCAAAGTCACCTTTTGCAAGGTTTCCCATATAACGGACGTACTGTACGGGAATCGGATCGTTCAATCCATACTTCTCATAAACGACTTCCCTTTGCTCAACGGATAATTTTGCTGCGGAAGCTAACGGGGACCCTGGAAGCAGTTTCATAAGAACAAATGTAAACGATGCAATTAAGAATAGTGATAGGAACATATAAATCACACGTTTAGTGATATACTTTGCCATTTTCGCACCTCCTGTAATTCATAAATGAATTTAATGAAAAAATCAACAATTTACAACAAAATAATACAAAGAATTTTTAGTTATTTCCATCTCATTGAAAAAGAGAGTACATGGTCAATTACGCCCATATACTCTCTTTTCTATAAGATTTTAAGCTTTCAAATTACAATTCTTACTTCTCTACTGCTTCCATATACGTCCACTTGTAGCTATAGTCGCCACCGAATGGATGTGTAACAAGACCTTTTACTGCTGGATTCATAAGAGCCATTCTTCCGCGCTGATAGTTTGGAGCGATAGCTGCGTCATCTTCAAGTAGCAATTTCTCAGCTTCCGCAAACACTTCAAAACGTTTGATTGGATCTTTTGCATATGTTGTTTTTGTAGATTCGATCAGTTTGTCATACGCAGGGTTAGAATAATTCATTTTGTTTTGTGGGCTTCCAGTTACGAACAATTCCATGAATGAGATTGGATCCTGGAAGTCAGCGCCCCATCCTGCTGATTGAATATCATAATTACTAACATCATCAAGTTCAAGACGTACTGCGAAAGGAACTTCTTTCAGGTTGATTGTTAAACCTGGTAGGTTTCTTTCAAGTTCTGATTTGAACCATTCTTGTTGTTTCTTAGCATTTTCAGTGTCTCCACCAAGAATTTCAAGCGTTATTTTGTCTGTACCAAGTGCTTCTAAGCCTTTTGTCCAGAATGCTTGAGCTTCCTCCACATTATAAGCAGAGTACTCACTGCTGTAATCACGGAAGTCTTTACCGCTTTCATCAAATGTGAAAGATTGTGGTACTAGGTAATTTGCAGCGATAGATCCATTAGCAAGGACTGCATCTGCAAGTTCTTCTTTGTTATATCCTTTTGCAATCGCTTTACGAATGTCAGCATTTGCAAGCGGTGTAGGTTTTCCATCACGCATTTGGTTCATTTTGAAGTAGAATACAGACATTTCAAGTTCATTGACAACATCTGGATCTTCAGCGAACTGCATTGCATACTCAGCTGATAGTACTACACGATCTTTCTTGCCTTGTTCATAAAGTTTTACGCCAGTTGCAGTTTCTAAAACAACGTCAACTACAATTTCATCAAGTTTTACAGTATCAGCATCCCAATACTTGTCGTTTTTAAGGTATTTCCAGTTGCCAGTTCCATCCCAATCAGCTAAAGAGAATGGGCCGTTATAAATCATCGCCTCAGAGTTAGATGCATATTTATCGCCCTGAGCAGTTACGAATTCTTCGTTAAGTGGTAAGAATGTTCCGAAAGACATAAGTGATAGGAAGTAAGGAACAGGGCGCTCAAGTTGGATGATAAGTGTTTTATCATCTTCAGCTGTAATCCCAAGATCCGTAATTTCTGCTTTTCCTTCGCCAATTTCAGTTGCGTTTTTAACCATGCCTGCCATCAAATACGGTCCATAAGGTGAACCAGTAGCTGGATCAATTGCGCGCTGCCAAGCATACACGAAGTCATGAGCAGTTACAGGTGTTCCATTAGACCATTGTGCATCACGGATTTTGAATGTATATGTTAATCCATCTTCACTGATTTCTGGCTCTCCATCTGCCATAGCAGGTACTGGAAGGCTATCTGGGTCAAGACGGTAAAGTCCTTCCATGACGTTGTTTAGTACGATGAAACTTACAGCATCTTCTGAAATTGATGAGTCAATAGAAGGAATCTCTGCTGTCTCCATTAAATTCAGAACTTGCGCTACTTCTTTAGCAGGTTCTTCTGTGGTTCCTTTGTCCTCTTCTTTGTCTTTTTCCGGTTCAGTAGAGCCCGCGTCTTCTTTTTTGTCGCCGCATGCTGCTAGGAACACGCTAAGTACAAGCATGATACTAATTAGCCACATAAATTTGTGGTTCTTCAAATTAATGACCCCCTCAAAATTGTCTGAAAACTATGGTACATTTATATTATACAATGATTCTCACAGTTGTACATACCTTTTTGAAGTTTCTTAGTGTAATAGAACAGTATTATGCAGACAAACCCTGAATTGGCAACGCTTACAACGATTAATTTAATCATGTTTTTTTTTTAGATATCCTTCTATTATATTGATTTTTCCTTACCAATACTTTACTATTACTTTGGAACGGGGTGGAAATATGAAGAATTTAGTTAGGAATTTTCTGATTGCACACGTAGTGATTATTCTGCTTATTCTCCTCTATTTTAAAGAGCTGACCTTACTCTCTTATATAAACGCATCTTTCATCGTTGGAGGCGTGCTAACATTTCTTGGCCTGGTCTCTTTCGTTTTTTCAACTGGGTTTTTCGATGTATTTACTGTTAGCATGAGAAAAGTAGTTACTTCTAAACGTCGGATGGATGATGTTATGGCGATGCGTAAGCCTTCAGAAATATTTTCAGGAAACGTAAGTCCAATGCTCGGAAGCGGTGCTCTCATACTTGGTATCATGGGAATTGGACTTCTTATTTTTTATATATAATGAGCAAGCCTATTGCATTTTCCAAGTATAAGATTTATAATTATTAGAAACATTTAGAGCGAATGGCAATGACGGAAAAAAGTATTTCAGTATTAGTCTTTCAGAGAGCCTGTGGGTGGTGCAAACAGGTAGACTGAACCGAAAGAATGGGATCCCGAGCTTGATAAGCGAACCTTTTGAATTAATCCGGAGTATATGGACTTTTCGAATTAAGCCGAAAGAAGCTTGTCACGTCCCCCGCGTTATGGGAATCAGAGTGGCCTTCGGGCAATTCGGGTGGTACCACGGTTGATCAAGCATCAGTCGTCCCTTTTTTACGGGGACGACTGATGTTTTTTTACGCCTACAGGATGTAGGTGTGCAACCATTGCCGGGGTCAGCAGGATGCTGATCATGTAGTCGTTGCGACAGGACGTCGCGTTCTTAGACTACCTTCCATTATCGGCGAACTTTGGTTGCCCTCCATTGTGGCGAACTTAAGCCGCTTTCCATCGGAGCTTTTGCATCATATAGGTAGCGTTAACAAATTATTTTATCCATCAAACAGGAGGAGATTTTTAACATGAAAACCATTTTTTCAGGCGTACAGCCTACAGGCACAGTACATCTCGGCAACTATATCGGTGCCTTCCGTCAATTTACAGAGTTACAAAACGACTATAAATGTCTGTTTTGTATCGTTGACCAGCATGCCATTACCGTTCAACAGGACCCAGTGGAGCTTGCAAAAGCGATCCGTTCACTCGCTGCAATCTATATTGCAAGTGGGATTAATCCAGAGAAATCGGTGTTGTTTATTCAATCAGAAGTACCTGCACATGCGCAAGCAGGCTGGATAATGCAATGCATTTCATATATCGGCGAACTCGAACGAATGACACAGTTCAAAGATAAATCAGACGGGAAAGAGGGCGTTTCTTCTGCGCTTCTGACGTATCCACCACTTATGGCTGCCGATATCCTTCTATATAACACTGATATCGTCCCGGTCGGCGATGACCAAAAGCAGCATCTTGAATTAACGCGTGATCTAGCAGAACGCTACAATAGAAGATTCGGCGATATCCTGACGATTCCGGAAGTCCGTATTCCGAAGAACGGTGCCCGCATTAAATCACTTCAGGATCCGCTAAAGAAAATGAGTAAGTCTGATTCCAATAAAAAAGGAATTATTACACTCCTTGATACACCTAAGGAAATCGAGAAAAAAATTAAAAGCGCAGTAACAGATTCTGAGGGCATTGTGAAATTCGACGTAGAAAACAAACCAGGCGTATCGAATTTATTGACAATCGAATCAGCGCTTAGTGGTGTTTCCATCGATGATCTCGTCGCTAAGTATGATGGACTTGGGTATGGCGCATTTAAAGCCGGCGTAGCTGAAGCTGTCATCAATCACCTATCACCTATCCAAGAAAAATACTACGAACTTTTGGATTCGCCTGTCCTAGATGAAATTCTAGATGAAGGCGCAGTGAGAGCAAATGCGATTGCATCTGTCACTCTCGGGAAGATGGAAGCCGCGATGGGACTCGGGCGTAGACGGTAAGAATGAGCATGATTGTAGATACGACGAATAGCGCAAAATCAGCCGTATGTATAATAAAATAAATGATTTGATACCAGTCGTAACCGAGTGATCTGTAATTAAAATAAAAAATCATATGTGAAACAGTAACAACAATTAGTCCGTAACTGATAAGAAATAAGAAAATACGTGTCATTGGCATCGTCCTTTTGATTTTCTTTGATTATATGACGGCATGGCCCCCTTTTAGACGAAGGGGGCTTTTTAATTTGATATTTAGGTATTGTGAATGTGTCGGGATGAGTTAACTGTGAGAGTAACACTAAACTCTCAGCGCAAATCCCAAAACCGCATAAACAAAAAAGACGCCCCAGTAAACTGAGACGCCTTGCTAACTTTAACTTATATTTTTTTAAATACGAGTGATGCGTTATGTCCGCCGAAACCTAGTGAGTTGCTCATCGCGTACGTAATATCCGCTTTGCGCGCACCTTCAGTTACGTAGTCGAGATCACATTCAGGATCTGCATTCACAAAATTCATTGTCGGTGGCAGGATTCCTTCTTGCAAGGCCTTCACCGTGAAGATTGCTTCCAGTCCACCTGCTGCTCCGAGCAAATGACCCGTCATTGATTTTGTTGAGCTCATCGTGAGTTTATATGCGTGCTCGCCGAAAACTGTTTTCGCTGCCATTGTTTCGAAATGATCGTTATATGGCGTGCTTGTTCCGTGGGCATTAATATAATCGATTTTATCTGGAGTAATGCCACTTTGCGCAATCGCCTCTTGCATCGCGCGTGCGCCACCCTCGCCCCCAGGAGCTGGAGCCGTAATATGGTGCGCATCACCTGTTGCACCATAACCGGTTAGTTCAGCGTAAATTTTCGCACCGCGTGCAATTGCATGCTCGTACTCTTCAAGGATTAAGATTCCGGCTCCTTCTCCAATAACAAAACCGTCACGTTCTTTATCAAATGGACGTGATGCCGTTGCAGGATCTGGATTTAATGACAAGGCAGTATTCGCACAGAAACCAGCAACTGCCATCGTTGTAATTGGCGCTTCTGCTCCGCCTGTAATCATAACATCAGCATCACCGCGGCGAATAACTTCAAATGCATCTCCTATTGAGTTTGTGCCCGATGCACAAGCTGTTACTGTACAAGAGTTAATGCCTTTTGCTCCGTGATAAATAGATACTTGGCCCGCTGCCATATCCGGAATCATCATTGGTACGAAAAATGGACTAACGCGACGATAGCCTTTCTCTTGGAACGTCAGAAACTGTTGCTCATGCGTTTCCATACCACCGATGCCTGATCCAATCCAGACGCCCGTACGAAGAGCTAAATCTCCTTCAAGTTCAAGATTTGCATCTTTCATCGCCATAATCGATGCAGCAAGTGCGTAATGCGTGAACCGATCCATTTTACGCGCGTCTTTTCGTGAGATATATTGTTCTATATCAAAATCTTTCACTTCAGCTGCTACTTTTACAGGAAACTTATCACTATCAAGTCTTGTTAGTGGTCCGATTCCAGATTTTCCTTCCAAGACCGCAATCCAAGACTCCTCTGCCGAATTTCCGACTGGAGAAACTGCCCCAATACCCGTTACTACTACTCGCTTTATTCCCATTTTTGAAAACTTCCCTTCTATTCTATAAAGACTGATTCTATTTCCCACTTTTCATACACCACTAAAAAAACATGCGTTACTTATTTGCCCCACTTAATGCATAATGCGCCCCAAGTGAGACCTCCTCCGAATCCAACCATGACAATAACGTCATCATCTTTCACTCTGCCTTCAGCTAAATCATCGACAAGTGAAATTGGTATGGACGCGGCGGATGTATTGCCGTATTTGTGGATAGTCTTCGACATTTTTTCGACTGGTAAACCAAGTCGTTCACGAGAAGATTCCATAATTCGTATATTCGCTTGGTGCGGAATAAGGAAATCGACGTCTTCCTTCGCTAGACCCGCTTTTCTAATAACACTCTCTGCAGATTCGCCCATTTGACGGACTGCAAATTTGAATACTTCACGGCCATTCATAACGAGTTTTTCATCCTGATAAAGGTGTTTACCACCGCTACCGTCTGCACCAAGTTCGAATGACAGGATTCCCCGTCCTTCACTTACTTTTCCTATGACAGCTGCACCCGCCCCGTCTCCGAAAAGAATAGCGGTATTGCGGTCTTCCCAATTGGTAATTTTAGATAGTTTTTCAACGCCGACAACGAGTACATAATCATATGTGCCCGATTCAACGAACTGTTTCGCTGTTACGACGCCATACATGAACCCTGCACAGGCCGCTGAAACGTCCATTGCCGCTGCATTGGTTGCGCCGAGCTGTTGTTGGAGCATTGTTGACACTGAAGGAAAAGGTCTATCAGGTGTTACTGTAGCTACAAGAATAAGTCCAATTTCTTCTGGTTTGATTCCTGCGTTGTTGATCGCTTCTACAGCAGCGTTGTATGCCATATGGGACGTATCCGTTGAATCGTCCGCGATGCGTCTTTCTTCGATGCCTGTCATTGTACGAATCCATTCATCCGATGTATCCAAACGCTTTTCAAGGTCTGCGTTCGTCAAAACATGTGATGGTACGTATTTACCCATACCGATAAATCCAGCAATCATTCCGCATCCCCCGTTCTTTATCATCTATTATTAGTACCTGCTCTTAATCATAAAAGAAACGGGCTCACTTTTCAACCTACTGACACTTTTTCGCCAAATAAAGTTCGGTTTGCATGGAAATTAGTTTCTCCAATGTATCCTCTGTGATATGATGAAATATGAAATAGTAATGTAGAGGTGAATTCAATGAAATACGTAATGACATTTTTCTGGTCTTTCTGTTTAATATCAATGTTGAACTACGTTTCTGGAGCAATCGCTAACGTACCTGTTTTTGACTTCACGACAGGCGCAATCGTTTCAGTCGTTGTTTCTGTAATCATTATCTTACTGGCTGAATCTTTCCCAGAAGGCGAAATTGCAGATCATTAATCAACAAAAAACCATCTCCCTCGCTGGAGATGGTTTTTATATTGGATACATTCATGTCTGTTGATTAACCATTTATTTGCATGAAATACTGGTGAGAAGGGCTTGATGACCTTCATTTTTACTGGGCTATTTTCTGCTCGCTTTCGGCTAACTATTCATGACAGATTTACTGAGGTGTCCTAGTGTGGCTAGAAGTGACTCCGTCACTTCTAACCCCACTTTTTTGAGTAATACTGGTGTGTATAATTGCCTGTCGCGATC
>CAZWAW010000029.1:0-29426 GCA_964632025.1 uncultured Sporosarcina sp. | reverse complement strand
CTGCACACATAATCGAAGTGTGGTGTTGCACCACGGATGACAGTGCCGAGTGTAATAACAGCATCATACTTACCAGAGGCCGCCATTTTCTTCGCGATTAACGGAATTTCATAAGCACCTGGTACCCACGCAACCGCAATATCACTGTCGGCAACTCCATGGCGACGCAAAGCATCTTCCGCTCCGCCTAGTAATTTACCTGTGATGAATTCATTAAACCTTGCAACGACGATTCCAACTTTAAGCCCTGTTCCAACTAAATGTCCTTCATAAATTGTGCTCATTCTAATTCCCCCTTAGTTATTCAGTAAGTGACCCAATTTAATTTTCTTCGTTTCCATGTATGTTTTATTCTCCACTTTAGTAGCCATTTCAATTTGAACACGCTCAGTTATTTCTAACCCGTGCCCCGCTAGTCCAGCAATTTTACGCGGGTTGTTTGTCAGAAGATGAATCGACGTTAAACCGAGATCCCGCAGTATTTGTGCTCCGATGCCGTAATCTCGAAGGTCATCTGCGAATCCTAATTTCTCATTAGCTTCGACTGTGTCGTACCCTTCTTCCTGCAGCTTGTAGGCTTTCATTTTATTGACGAGACCAATGCCACGCCCTTCCTGACGCATATAGAGCAGGACGCCTCTTCCAGCTTTTTCAATCTGTGCGAGTGCAGCTTGAAGTTGCGGGCCACAATCACATCGACATGAGCCAAAGACATCGCCTGTCAAACATTCCGAATGAACGCGGACGAGTACATTTTCGGCGTCTTCAATATCGCCTTTTACTAGAGCAATATGTTCATGACCTGTTTCTTTTTCAACGAAAGCGACTGCTTTGAAATCTCCAAAATCTGTTGGCAGATTAATATCTACAATACGCTCAACAAGTTTTTCATTGATTCGACGATAAGCAATTAGTTCCTGAATTGTTAAGATAACAAGATCAAATCGTTCAGCTATTTCTTTCAACTGTGGACCTCTCGCCATTGTCCCATCGACGTTCATAATTTCACATATAACGCCGACCGGTTCTGCTCCCGCGAGCTTCGCAAGGTCTACAGCAGCTTCTGTATGACCTGACCGCTTTAAGACACCGCCAGACTTCGCTATTAGCGGAAAAATATGTCCTGGTCTTCTAAAGTCTGTTGGACCCGCTTCATTTCCAAGCATCTTTAAAACTGTTTCCGAACGTTCAAATGCAGAGATTCCGGTATGACAATCCGCGTGATCAATGCTAATCGTAAATGCAGTTCCGTGCACATCGCTATTATTTTCTGTCATAAGTCCCAGTTCAAGCTGTCGCGATTTCTCTTCATCTATCGGCACGCAAATCAATCCGCGGCCTTCTGTCGCCATAAAGTTAATTATTTCAGGTGTAGCGAATTCGCCAAGTGCAATAAAGTCACCCTCGTTCTCCCGGTCTTCGTCGTCAACGACAATAATCGCTTTTCCTTTTTTCAGTTCTTCGATTGCTTTTTCTACGGTAGTGTACATCTATTGTGCCTCCTTAACTAAGGAATCCACTGGCGATAAGGGTATCCATTGTTAAACCGCCAGTTGGATTCTCTTTACTTGTAGTCAGTAGCCGTTCTATATATTTTGCGAGCATATCACATTCTACGTTCACTCGATCCCCGACCCGTTTTCGGCCGATGATTGAGTCATCTTGCGTAACCGGAATTAATGAGATGATAAAACCAATACCCGTCACACCGAAGACGGTGAGTGAAGTTCCATCCACAGTTACTGAACCTTTTGGGATAAAATACTTCAATAATTTAGTTGCGATACTGATTTCCATATAGATTGCATTTTCTTTTTGTCTAACTGAAACAATTTCGCCAGTGCCATCAACATGTCCACTGACTATATGTCCGCCGAAACGACCATTCGCTGCCATCGCACGCTCTAAGTTAACCGGACTCCCCGTTCGCAATGCTTGAAGCGTTGTCGCTTTAACAGTTTCAGGCATGACATCAGCTATAAATTGATTGCTCGAGAAGTCTGATACTGTCAAACACACACCGTTCACTGCCAGACTATCGCCTTTTTTCACATCGCTAAGCACTTTGGTACAACGGATTGATAGTTGCAATGAATTCGCTGCTGGCCTAACCGCTGAAACTGTTCCTATTTCTTCAATAATTCCAGTAAACAACTGCTGTCAATCCTCCTTCAGAAACCTGGCGTGCAATCGAATATCGTCCCCGATTTGTCGCACATCTAAAAAACGAAGGGATTCGCCTTCTGCCATCAGGTTCCGAGTATCATCCATGAATAAAGAAGCACCGTTGCCGATTAATTTCGGAGCCATATACAAATACAGTTCATCTGCGAGACCTTCATTGATGAAACTGGAATGAACTTTGCTACCACCTTCGACGAACAACGTCATGATTTCTTTTTCAGCAAGACGTTTTAAGACTTCTTTCAAAAAAGATCCATTTTCTGAAATCCTTTCAATTGAAACAAGAGGATAATCCGAAAAAGTAGTTTCCGATTCTGTTGAATCTAGTGTAAAAATAATTGTTTCTGCAGCGCCGTCTGTAATGACATTCGCTGTTTTTGGCGTCCTGAGATGCCGGTCTAAAATAATTCGAATTGGGTTCTTTCCACCATGGGGCAAACGGGTGGTGAGGAAAGGGTTATCGTGAAGTACGGTTTGTACGCCGACCAAAATAGCATCATGGGTATGGCGGAGGTGATGGACATCGGTTCGTGATGCAGCCGAAGTAATCCATTTGCTGTCCCCGTTCTGCGTTGAAAGTCTACCGTCAAGAGTTGCGGCGGCTTTCAAGGTAACGTATGGTTTCCCGTATCTGATGAAATGAAAAAATGCTTGGTTTAACTGCTCTGCCTCTTCCTGTAAAATGCCGGTAATGACTTCAATTCCAGCAGCTTTAAGAAGCCCGATTCCTGTTCCATTGACGGAAGGATTCGGATCGATAGACGCAACAAAAACACGTTGAATTCCAGACGAAATAATGAGATCTGTACACGGAGGTGTTTTCCCAGTATGGGCACACGGTTCCAGTGACACGTATAGATCAGCACCAATAGAATTCGTACCTGCCATTGCCAGTGCATGCACTTCAGCATGAGGTGTCCCAGCTTTTAAGTGCGCACCTGTTCCTAAAACCTGGCCGTCTTTCACACAGACAGCACCGACAAGTGGATTCGGTGAGGTTTGTCCTTGTGCGCTACGCGCCAGTTCAAGAGCAAGTCTCATATAATGTTGAGGGTCCATTGGCATTCCCCCTTTCGTTTTGTGAAAGGGCAGAGCCTGCAAGCACAGCACGCATATCCAAACAACTTCTCCCATCCAGACTATAACTGTCGGTGCCGGAATTTCACCAGCTCCACCGCCTTCCAAACAAGGAAGGACGGGTCACGGACTGACGAGCTATGCTCGATCACCGCCGGTAAGGAATTTCACCTTGCCCCGAAGAGTTTGTTTATACGTGCCAATGTAAAGTTATCATACTACTTCCATAAAATCAAAAAAGAACCCAGTCCGTTTGAACGGAACTGAGTCTTCTATAATCGATAATATAATGAATTCCATTGAATTCTCTGCGACGCTCGGGGATGCCTCCCGCCCTAAACCAAGCAGCTCCGGGTGCCTCTTTTAAGGCGCATTGGCTCAGTTTATATAAGTACTCATTAGTTCGATATATATAGCAATTATTACTAATTATTCAAGTCTTCAATTGATGTGATACCCATATACTTCGGCACTACTAGACCGACTTTGACACCTTCCATATTGACGCCAAGTTCTTCGAATTTACCTTCGAATTTCTCAGCGTATGTTTTGGCAGTCAGTGGCAACCATGCGGCAAGGGATGCATCTGCGCTGCCATCTGCTACCGCTGTCCATAACGGACCATTTTCCACTTGCATTAAGGTCACTTTATAGCCCATATCCTCTAAAACGAGTTTCATAACATTGTGACTTGCGATTTCACTATCCCATGCAACATAAACCAGTTTAATCTTTTCGCCATCTACTTTGTCTACACCAGTTGTCCATTGTGCAACTTTATCCGCATTGGCATCAATCCAGTTTTGTGACGCCACTGCTTCTTTCTCGCCTTCGTGAATAGCCTTCATTACTTCCCCCATATCCGCTTCCGTCCACTTGAACTGGGAAAGAATTTGGTGTGCTTCTGGCAAATCATCCGCTAACCCAAGTCTTCCAATTGTACGAATTTGCTCTTCTCCCCCATACAGCCCTTTCGGATCATCAAGGAAATTCAAATCAAATTCTGCAAACTTCCAATGCGGAGTCCATCCGATTACAACGATTGGCTGTTTCTTATCGTAGGCTCTTTTCAATGCCGCAGTCATCGTCGCACCCGTACCTGAAATAAGTTTATAGTCTGTCAACTCATATTCCTCAATCACCTTTTCTGTGGTGCTCATAATATTTGCACCCGGATCGATTCCTACAATCTGATAATCAAGCGATTTTCCGATTGATTTTTCTGTATCCGTTATGGCTTTTGTATCATCGTCGCCACAAGCCGCAAGTACGACCGTGAGCAAAGAGATCGCCCCAAGTCCCACTATTCTTTTTGAAAATTTCATGATGTCATTCCCCCTAATTTTTCTTCCTATATATGTTAATAATATTAATAACAACGTAGGCGCATTTCAAGAGGTAGCCGAAGCCATAAGCCAGGCGGCGAAAGGCATCCCCTAGCACCGAAACGAGTTCAATGAAATTCTTTATTTCAACATCTATAATTGCCATTCAAGTGCGCTTGTAGCATACAACAAACCCGGAAAACCACTGCGAATTGCAGCGTTCCTCCGGGTTTATTAGCCTCGTGCGCGCGCTTAAACGGCACCGACTTTCTATTATTTATTTCTTCAAGTCTTCGATCGAAGTGATGTCCATATACTGTGGCACAACAAGACCGACTTTAACACCTTCCATATTGACGCCAAGTTCTTCGAATTTACCTTCGAATTTATCGGCATATGTTTTATGCGTTAATGGCATCCAAGCTGCAAGCGATGCATCTGCACTACCGTCAGCAACCGCTGTCCATAAAGGACCTGCTTCAACTTGTATTAATGTCACTTTATAACCCATATCTTCTAAAACAATTTTCATGACATTATGACTAGCAATTTCACTATCCCATGCAACATAAGCAAGTTTAATTTTATCGCCGTCCACTTTTTCTACGCCATTTGTCCATTCAGCCACTTTTTCTTCATTTGCATCAATCCAGTTTTGTGCTGCTGCAACTTCTTTTTCGCCTTCTTGAATGGCCACCATTATTTCGCCCATATCTTCTTCAGTCCAATGGAACTGCGATAAGATTTTATGCGCTTCTGGCATATCGTCTTCTAGACCAAGTCTTCCGATTGTACGGATCTGCTCTTCCCCACCGTACACGCCTTTTGGATCCTCAAGATATTTTAAATCGTATTTCGCAAATTTCCAATGCGGTGTCCAACCTGTAACGATAATCGGTCGCTCTTTGTCATAGGCTTTTTTCAGTGAAGCTGTCATTGCCGCACTTGATCCTGTTGTAAGATCCCAATCTGAAAGGTCATATTCTACAAGCACTTTTTCAGTAGCTTCCATGATGCCCGCGCCCGGATCGATGCCTGTAATTTTATAGTCTACTGATTCACCAACGGTTTTCGTAGTGTCTCCGCCTGCCTCATTCTTGTCATCGTTATTACCACATGCAGCAAGTCCAACTGCAAGTAGAGCAACAGCTCCAAGTCCTAATACTTTTTTTGTTAATTTCATTTTGAAATTCCCCCTTGTTTTTTCTTTCCAGCGTGTTGTGTTACCCGGTCCAAAATAATCGCCACGATCACAATGGATAGACCAGCTTCAAAACCAACACCTGTTTTCAATTGCGTTACAGCCCTGTATACTTCTTCACCAAGCCCTGGCGCACCAACCATCGATGCGATAACAACCATGGATAAGGAAAGCATAATACTTTGATTGACACCTGCCATAATTGTCGGTTTGGCAAGTGGGATTTGCACTTTGCTCAATCTCTGCCAAGTTGTAGAGCCAAATGCTTCCGTTGCTTCGATTAAATCTTTCGGGACTTGCTGAATTCCTAGCATCGTCAAACGAATTGTTGGCGGCATTGAGAAGATAACAGATGCCACAACACCCGGGACAACCCCGATGTTAAAGAAAAATATAGCTGGCAGTAAATAAACGAAGGCCGGCATTGTTTGCATTAAATCCAATAATGGATTGATAATTTTTCTTGCTGTCGCTTGTTGTGAACCCCAAATACCAATCGGAATTCCGATTATAAGCGCAAAGAATACAGAGGTGAGTACAAGTGCCAACATTTGTAGCATCGGGTACCAATACCCTAAGTAATCGACAAACAGCAAACCGATTAATGTAAATAAGGCAATGCGCCGAGTGGAAACGAACCACGCAAGCAAAGCAAATAACACAGCAAGTAGAATAGATGGCACCATGTCAAGCCATTCTACTGATCCCTCAACAATTGTTGTGAGAAAATCTGAAATCCCGTCAAACACCGTACCGAAAGTTACAACCAGCCAATCAACACTATTATCAATCCACTCTGCAAATGGAAGTCTAGGAAATAATTTATCCAATTGTCTTCACCTCCATACCCGTTTGTTCATCGGAATCGAATGTCCCGTTATTATTGATAAACTGATTGTCACCCGATAATGCGCCAATCAATGCACCACGAATAATAATTCCTTGAAGCTTGTTCGTTTCATCAACTACTGCAACCGGGATAACAGCTGTCGATACAATATCGAACAGATCGATTAGCAAGGTATCCGGAAGAAGCATCGGTAGGTCGGTAATCATTATTTCTTCAAGTGTCTTTCCTGTTTCAATAGCTGAACTCGCATCTTGGGCTGTGACCGCGCCTAATAGACGCTTTGCTTTATCGACAACGTAAATTGAAGATATCCCAAGTTGTTTCATCATACGAAGAGCTACTCTCGCTCCTCGGTCAATTTGAACCGTATCTGCTTTTTTCATGATGTGTCCCGCAGTCAGTACTTTAGAAAGGTCTACGTCTTCGACGAAACGTTCCACATATTCATTTGACGGACTCATCAATATTTCTTCCGGAGTCCCTATCTGAACGATTTCTCCGTCTTTCATCAATGCAATACGGTCCCCGATACGAAGTGCCTCATCTAAATCATGGGTAATGAAAATAATCGTTTTCCCCATATCATTATGAAGTTGCAACAATTCGTCTTGCATATCTTTGCGAATTAACGGATCAAGTGCACTGAACGCTTCGTCCATCAGCAAAATATCTGGTCCATTAGCTAGCGCTCTCGCTAAACCAACACGTTGCTGCATACCTCCGCTCAACTGACCTGGGAATTGATCTTCATATCCTGCAAGTCCGACTAGTCCTAGGGATTCTTTTGCTTTAACTTGACGTTCTGCTTTTGCTACTCCTTGGATTTCTAAGCCGTATTCCGCATTTTCAAGAATCGTCTTGTGGGGAAAGAGTGCGAAGTTTTGAAATACCATTCCAATTTTCTTGCGTCTCACATTACGAAGTTGTTCTTTATTCATCGTGACGATGTCCTCACCGTCTAGCAGGATATTGCCCACTGTGGGGTCAATCAGCCTGTTCAGCAATCTGACAAGCGTTGATTTTCCGCTCCCTGACAATCCCATAATGACAAATATTTCACCTTCGTACACATCGAATGATGCATTTTTAACCCCGACCGTTGCTCCGGTCGCCTTCAAAATCTCACCTTTTGTTTTTCCTTCTTTTAGAAGCTGGGAAGCCCGCTTCGCATTTTTACCAAAAATCTTCGTGGTGTTTATCACTTCGATTTTCTTACTGGCAATCTGATCACTCATACAAACACTCCTTATATTTTCAAAACTAATAACTAGCGAATGTCTTCTAGTATAGCTGTATTTTTTTTGCATTACAACCGTTTTATCATTTTAAATGGTTTGAACAGAAAAAACTGTACGAACTTTCATTGCTACGTATTGCTTTTTAAGTTAGGATATAATACGCTATAAGAAATGGGCTGGATCGGTTAATAGATGCCGATGCTAGTGGAGGGAAGACGTTTATGAACGGTAATGAAAAACTTGAAAAAGCTCGTGAACGGATTATTGAATCTATCGCACAAAATATACATCTTTATGGACTAACACCTTCTGCTGGAAGACAGTATGGCACGATGTTTTTTCATAATGAGCCGTTAACATTAGATGACATGACAGAAGAACTCGGGATGAGTAAAACGAGCATGAGCACATCTGTCAGAGCGCTATCCGATTTGAAGTTAGTGGAACGTGCTTGGAAAAGAGGGGTCCGAAAAGACCTTTATCAAGTGAAAGATGATTGGTATCAAAGCTTTATCGATCTATTTTCAATAAAGTGGAGAAGATCTGTTTCCTTTCATTCAGCCGCGATTAGAAGATCTTTGGCTGAACTGGAAGAACTAGTGAACGATACTACGATAGATGATGGATTGAGAGAAGAAGTAACTATAGATATTGAAAAACTACTCTACCTGCGTGATTATTACGAATGGCTCGATCGTCTTGTTGATGCTTTTGAAGATCATGATATTTTTAATCTCGTGCCAATTAAAAAGCCTAAACAGGATACGCCAAATAAGTGAACACGAAAAGACGGTACACACATAATTGCGTGTACCGTCTTTTTCATTTCCATTCGATATGACCTTCTATTTTATTACAGTCGCGTCTAGCTCAATTTCTACATTCCCTTTGATAGCCCTACTGATCATACAAGACGTTTCCGCTTTTTCCGCGAGCTTATGCGCTAGCGCTTCATCCTTTTCTGTCGCATCCTGTTGCAGTACGATTCGAGGTTTATGGATAATCTTTTTATATGTAATAACACCATTCGTTACATCGACAACGCCGATTGATTCCATCGTCAAGGCAACTTTCTCCAGTTTACTTCGCTCCATCATAGCCGCAAGTGTAATAATATAACATGTAGCAGCAGCGCCCAACAGCATTTCATCCGGATTCGTACCAATCCCCGGTCCGTCCATTTCAGGTGGAATTGAGATCTTCGTCTTCAAATTCCCCGCATCAATTGTTCCTACATCATTCCGCAAACCTGGCCAGTCCGCTTTTAAATGAAAGTAATGTTGTGCCATAAGGAAAGCCTCCTTTTATTATTTTGTTTCTTTCATTATACAGTTTACTATCTGTCGACTCCGTATATTAAATTGAAGTAGTGAATTGATTTGCGTTAACCAACAATTTATTGGAAAGAGAAGATAGCTCTGACCCCGTTTTTTCAACAGCTTGCATCGCTTCAAATTGTTCCTGAAATGCGCGCATCATTTGAACTGTATTACTTTGATTTTTCTCAGAAACATTTTCAACTTGTTTCGTACATGCCTCCAATAGCGGCAGTCCGCTTTCCAATGAGTTCAAGTGATCTTTCATAATGAATAACCTTCCATCCAATACCCGGATATGATCCGCTGCGGCTTTGAAATTTCTACTATTTTCTTGGGTAATGCTTTCAAAAGTTGCTGCATCTACTTGCATCCCTTCTATGTTCAAGGTAGTTCTGTCAACGGATTTTTCCATTTGTGAAATCGTTCCTTTTATTTCTCCCGTGGCATAAGCCGATTGCTCCGCTAATCGTTGCACTTCATTTGCTACCACTAAGAATCCCGCTCCTGCATTTCCAGCTCTAGATGCTTCTATTTTCGCATTTAATGCAAGCATACGCGTTTGGTCGGTAATGTTGTCAATCGCGCTAACAACATGTGAAACGGACATGAATTTCTCATGTAAATCGTCAATTGTTTGAATGACACTTTCCATACTACCAAAGAAGACCCGCATCATTTTTGCTGCCTCGATGGTTGTTGTCTCCCCTTTTTTCACGACTTGTTTTGTAACCGTCGCCTCATGAAATACTTCTTCCATTTCATTAAACAATGCAGACATTTGGATTTTCATCTGCTGGAAAGCTTGTTGCTGTGTAGTTGAAACGAAAACCGTCTCTGCTGCAATCATCTCCAACTCTGAAACCTGAGTGTTCATATAATCGTTTTTTGTTAGTAGCGCAGTTGAATTCACGTTTAAATGACTGCCAGTTTGTGCTAGCTGTATACTTGTGTTTTTAATTTCCACAAGCATATGAGACATGCTTTCAATCATCATTTGGAAACTTTTAATGAGCGATTGGAGTTCAGGTGTAGATGATTGAATCGACAAATCGACGCCTAAATCCCCTTCCCTCACCATGCGCATTTTTTGTTGCAATACAGTTATTGGTTTCGTCATGCGGTGAATTGTCGGTACGGTTAATAACATTGCGATAATTAACGCAGTCAGGATTGACAGTAATATTAGGGTTCCCATTTCTTTCGTATCCGCTAAATAATCACTTTCCGGAACGACAATAACAAATTCTCCACCTAACTCTTGAATACGGAAGTAGCTGATTGTATACGGATCCCCTTGAATTGTTTCATGTAAAATACCTTTGCCGTTCTTACTAATTTCTTCAGTAATCTGATTAGACAAACTCAAATCTGTATTTCCACTTACTGAAAAAGGAAACAGCTGATCATCTTTCGAGTAAAACATCGTAGCATGATAACCTTCTTGGGTTAACGCCACATGTTGCCTTTTAATGACCTCTTCAAGTTCAGACATAAAGTTTTCTTTGTTTCCAATATGTGCCAACATCAATGTTTTCGCTAAATCATTAACGATTGTCACTTCTCGTTCTAAACGAGAAGACACGAGTTCAATAGTGCTTTTCTTCATTGCTTCATAAGCTGTGAACCCTATTGTAACCGTGGAAATTAATAGGATTGTTAAAATCATGAAAAGTAATCGAGTTTTAAATGAAATGCTTGTAATCCCGAAAGGTAACCTAATCCAGTTTACTTTTCCAAATATTATCTTCCTAACAACTTCTTGTGCCAATCGACTCATAATAATAACCACCTTACAGGAATTTATACTCAATCTTCTCACATATGTGTAAAGCCTCTGTAAAGGTTGTGTAAGTTTTCTGTAAGGAATCTCCTGAATTACTCCTCCCCTATTTTTCACAAGTAATTACTTCATAATTTACAACGATTGTATCGATAACCTTGTACGAAAAGCAGATAGTCAAATCAGTATTTACTACTTTCCTATTCTCAGTTGATTTTCTTCTGATTCGACGGAAGATTCTATTTTTATGTTCGAAATTTATAGGATCATATGGTAGAATTAATGTCATTGATTTGAAAACGCTTACACTACCTATTTGCTTCAAAAAGGGGGGATTTTATGATGCTTGTACTCCAACAACGACAGGAACAAAATTTATTAATGACATTCGAGTTAAGGCAAGCAATTGAAATACTTCAATACTCGACGTATGAACTTGAGCAATTTATTAGACAACAAGAGCTCGAAAATCCGATTATCGAACTACAAGAAAAAAATACATACGAAGAGAGAGTGAATCAGCGGTCATCCTCTTTCGGTTCTTCCGAAATGCCGGATGATCTATTCCAGTGTATCGATAGGAACATGCGGGACACATTATTCGATGATGCGAAATTCATTTATTCGGACGAATATACCCAAAATTTGTTAAAATATCTGATTTATAATCTTGATGACAATGGCTATCTGCGTGTCCTTGAGAAGGATACAGATTTCTATTCGGAATTTAATGAAGATGCTATCGACAAAGGAATTCTTTTGCTTCAACAAGTGGGCCCGGTCGGAATTGGGGCCAGAGACTTAAAGGAATGCCTACTCCTGCAAATTACATACACATATCCTGAGCATAAGTCAGCGGCCTATTTAGTAGAACATCATTTAAACTTGCTTGCCGACCATAAATGGAATGAAATCGCCCTACAAATGAAAATCGAAATGAGGGAAGTGAAAGAACTTTACGATTTCATACAAACGCTTAAGCCTAGGCCTTGCGCATTGATTTACAATTCTTCAACTGAATATTTAACTCCCGATATTATCGTCGAATCAAAAGATGATGCATTGGTTTTCCATTTGAATGATGGCTATTTACCAGCTATTCAAATCAATAAAGAGTACACGCAACATCTTCAAACGAAAAATGATGTCTCAAAATATATCCATACTCAATATAAAAATGTGGAATGGCTTCTTAGCAGTATTGAACAGCGCCGAAATACGATTATTAAAATTGTGCAAGTCCTGTTAGATAGACAGGAAAGCTTTTTTATCAATGGATTCTCTTCATTGAAACCATTAACGCTAAAAGAAGTAGCTGATGAGATTGAAATGCACGAATCAACTGTCAGCAGAGCAACTACCAACAAGGTCATTCAAACCGCATTCGGTTCTTTCGACCTTCGGATACTGTTCACTTCAAAGTTAGAAACGGCAGATGGCACTAGCATTTCTCAAACGAAAGTGAAAACACTTTTGGAGAATTTTGTAGCTCAGGAAAATAAATTTAAACCCTATTCTGATAAAAAAATAGCAGAATACTTTAATAGCGAAAAAGGCATTACAATTTCAAGACGCACAATTAGCAAGTATAGGGAGGAGTTAAATATCCCTTCTTCAAGCAAACGGAAAGATATTCAAGTATAAGACAATAATTCTTTAAACAAAAAACATGGAGCGTTCTTGACTGATTAGTCAGGAACGCTCCATGCTCGTTTTTAGTTAACTTCTACTGCATATTCTTCATGTTCATGTAATTCTTTATCGTCTTCTACATGGATTTGAATCTTGTACGCACCAGCTTCTGCAAATGTATAAGTAGCTGCATATTCACCGGCAACTGATTCTTCAACATCGACCCAATCACGTTTATCAGGATTGGTTTCATTCCAAATTTCGTAGCGTACTCGTGCTTTCTCAAGTGGTTGGCCATCTACTTGCAAGTGGACATCAAATTCAGTTGATTCGCCCGACTTCATGTTTTCAGGTTGCGTAAAATGCATCGAAAATCCGTCAGCATGTTCAAGTTCTTCTTCGCCTTTGGGAGCTTCTTCATAATTCCCGCCGTTACCGACCGTTACTTCTTTTTTCGGCATTGTATGCAAGCCTCTCGCTGTTACATGCACTTGAACGTGGAAAAGACCGTCATAATCAAACGAGGTTTCTGCGGTGTACAAACCGTCTTTGTCATTCTTCGATTCAATCTTGACGCTGTCGTCTTTTTTACCTTCTTCCCATACTTCAAATTCAACTTCATCAGCGTCATCTACTTTTTCATCACCTTGTGTAACAACTGCTGCCATTTCTATTTTGCCATTTATATCAACTTGTTCTGTAACTGTTAGCTGCACATCGAGTGGTAGCGGTACTCCCGTATCGTCCTCTTTTACCGTTTCTTCTTTACCGCATGCTGCCATCATTGCCAGCATGAATATCCCTACTAACAAACCAAGTTTTCTTTTCATCATAATTCCTCCATTGTCGTTTTACTTAACGTAGTTCGATATGTTCGTTATGATTATAATAGATAAGTTAGAACTAATTGTGAAGTACTGCGCTTCACATGATTTTCACATCTATTAGAGAAAATGAGTATTATAAGCAATCTATAATTGAAATGAGGTTTTATCTTGAATTTATCCACCATCATGATTATAGACGATGAACCGCAAATGAGGAAACTGATTCGAATGTTCCTCGAGAAAGAAGGCTACACTGTCATCGAAGCAACAGACGGTGTACATGCACTATCATTGATAGCCAAAACAGATCCGCAGCTGCTACTCGTAGATGTAATGATGCCATACATGGATGGCTTTACATTCGCCAAGGAAGTAAAACGCACATCAACGATTCCACTCATCTTTCTATCAGCAAAAGGGGACGAATGGGATAAAATACAAGGCTTAAAACTTGGCGGCGACGATTATATTGTCAAACCATTTTTACCAGGAGAGCTTCTAGCAAGGATTGAATCCGTTCTGAGACGATCTTATCAAAATAAAGCTATTGCTGACACGTTAACTGTCGGGCCGCTCGTTATCGATATCGGAGCGCATAAAGTGTCATTGAATGGTAATCCATTATCATTAACGTTAAAGGAGTTCGGTATGCTCCATGTGCTTGCCAAAAATAAAGGTCGCGTCTATTCAAGGGAACAACTGCTACACATTGTCTGGGGAGAAGAACATCAAAGTAGCGAGCGTACAGTCGATACACACATCAAAACGTTACGGCTAAAAATGGGCAATGCCGGAGAGTTGATTGAAACAGTCTGGGGTATCGGCTACAAATTCGAGGTGTGAAGATTGAAGAAACTTACATTAAGCAAGAAAATAGGAGTGGTCCTGATTTCCAGTATCGGGTTTACAATTCTCTTCTCCTTTTTCTTCATCCATTATCTCTATTCTGAATTGTATCTGACAAGTATCGAAGAATCCATTATCTATCAGGGAAAAAGGACGGCTTCTCATTACCATTACGGAGAATTAAGCGATGAAATCATCGATAAAATCCAATGGTATAATATCGTTTCCGAATACGAAATTATCGTAGTTGATAACTTAGAAGATCTCACCTCCTATTTCCCTTATGAGATCAATTATGAAACTCTTGTCGATACAAGTGACCTTGCAGAGTTAGACAAAGGTGCCTATGTGCTAAAAGAAGGATTCGTAAAGGAATTGAACAGTGAAATTCTAGGCGCTATTTTCCCAATCAAGGGCGAGGATGGACTCATCGGTTTTATCTATATTTACGTGCCTCTCGCGGCCGTTCAAGATGTATTCCGAGGAAGCATTCCGATACTGTTGATTGTTGGCAGCTTATTTTTCTGCATACTCTTTCTAGTGGTCAATCGTGCATGGCGTTCTTTATTTAAACCATTGCAAGACCTTCAGCGACTTTCTTTCGAAGTATCTAAAGGAAACTATTCAAATCGAATCCAAAGCGAGCGCGACGATGAGGTTGGCCAATTGACGAAGGCGTTCAATTTGATGAGCCTGTCGCTTGAACAGCAGGAAGAACGTAAAAAGGAATTCACGTCAAACATCGTGCACGAGCTCCGTACACCACTCACGTATATTAGCGGTTACACACATGTTCTTAAAGACAAAATATATTCATCCCCTGAAGAAGCACAAAGCTATTTGACAACGATTGAAAAAGAAACAGATCGACTGTCAAAACTGATCACAGATCTTGTGGAATTAAATCATCTCCAAGAAGATTTGTATACAATTGACATGCAGCCAATTGCTATTGCTCAATTAGTAGTAGATACTGTTGGTTTGTTCGCGATTCATATTGCTGAAAAAGAATTACATCTCAAATTGACTATCGAAGAAGAACTTATTCTGACAGGAGATCCAAAAAGAATTCAACAAATCTTTTACAATATCATAGACAATGCCGTAAAATATTCCGTCATGAATGGCATCTTGGCTATTGAATTAACGAAAAATGATACTTCCCTTCAATTCCGAGTGACAAACGACGGAATATTGATCGACGATGAAGATCTCGAACGAATTGGCGATCGTTTTTTCAGGACAGATAAAGCCCGGAATCGGACAACCGGTGGAACAGGCTTAGGGCTCCCCATCGTAAAAGAGATTATCCGATTACACAACGGGACATTTGAGATGACTAGCGACGCCACGACAGGAACGACCGTAACGATTCTATTGCCAGGCTTATCTATTGATGAAAAAGAAGAGGTGTAATTTGAAAAACACACGCTATCTATTTGTTTCCCTTGTCTTTGCAGTATTGCTTTCCGCTTGTAGTTCTGAACCTAAAAACGGAAAGGAAATTGTCCCCTTTTCTTATACTGACCAAAATGGACAACCTTTTGGTACAGATGAATTAGAAGGGAAAGTCTGGATTGCCGATTTCGTCTTCACAAAATGTCAGACCGTCTGTCCTCCGATGACACTAGAGATGGCGGATTTGCAAAAAAAATTCGAGGATGAAGGCATACAAGCCGAATTCGTATCGTTCACTGTCGATCCAACAATCGATTCACCCGATGTTTTAAAAGAGTACATCCATCAATTTACGGACGACGAAACGAACTGGCATATGTTGACTGGATACACACAAGAAAAGATTGAAGTTTTTGCGCGGGAACAATTTCAAACGATTGTTCAAAAACCCTCCACATCTAATCAAGTCATCCATGGGACTAACTTTTATTTGATTGATCAGCAAGGCAGTATCTTGGATGAATACAATTACGTAGACAAATCCTATGTTAAGGAAATGATAAAGGATATCAAAAAGATTCAAAGATAGTAGCCAAAAACACCTCCTAGGCTTATCGGCTTAGGAGGTGTTTCCTTGTTAGCAATACATTCATTATTTCTTCAAACGACTCTTCAAAAAACTGATAACAACTGGCAGAACAGACACAAAGATAATTAATAAAATAACAGTGGAGAAGTTATCTTTAATGATAGGTATATTCCCGAAGAAATAGCCTGCAATCGTACAGATTCCTACCCATAGAACTGCGCCTATCACATTATACATGAAAAAGTAGCGATAATTCATACGACTAGCCCCTGCAACAAAAGGTATAAATGTACGAATAAATGGCATGAAACGAGCAATCACTATCGTTTTCCCACCGTGCTTATTAAAGAAATCCTCTGCTATATTCATTTTTTCTTGATTGATGACTCTCCCTATCAAGCTATTAGGCTTGATTGCTGTTCCAACTTTTTTACCGATTTGATAATTTACAGTATCGCCAATGACAGCGGCAGTAAAGAACACGATAAGGAGAAGTACAATGTTGAATGCCCCCATTGCAGCAAGAGCCCCACTTGCAAATAGTAAAGAATCACCCGGTAAAAAAGGAAAAATGACAAGGCCGGTTTCAACAAACACGATTAAAAATAATAGCACATACGACAGCGAGCCGAAGTTTTGAATGATTTCAACCAAATGCTCATCAATATGTAATATGAAACTGATTATGTTTTGAATTATAGTCATACATAGACTCACTTTCACTAGTATTTGTCAGATTTACTGACGGAAACAACCTTATTCATCATACTTCTTTCTTTGGAAGTTGTCACGCAACAGAAAAAAAATAACGATACACCAACGAAAGCCTCCCAAAGAATCTAGGGAGGCCATACTCATACTATTATTTCCTTTTCCAAAGCGTCAGCATCATCGCTGTAATGAACGTAAAGGCAATGAGCGCCAAAAAAGGAATCGTAATGAAACCGAACCAATTAATATATTGCCCTGAACATGGGACTCCGCTCGTACACGTACTAAATTCATGCAAGGAAGGAATTTTCTGCAATGCATAATGATAACTAGATAGGAGCATGCCTATGACTGACAACGGAAGTACGTACTTATAAATATCGCGGTCATTTCGATAAAATGCGATACCAAGGAAAAGAACTAGCGGGTACATGACTATCCGCTGATACCAGCAGTAAGTGCATGGTACAAAGCCCATCCGTTCACTAAAAAACAAACTTCCTACCATCGCTACAATCGATGCTAACCAGGCTAAGAGCAGTGGTTTACTTACCACTAGCAGCCGCCTCTTCCACCATTTTTGTGAAATCATTTAGTGTACTACCCTTAAATTGTTTTCCACTTATAAAGATTGTTGGTGTTGACGTTACACCTAGGTTATTGGCCGTTTTCATATCTTTCTCCCAAGCTTCTTTCCCCTTGTTTTCACCAAACGCCTGCATTACTTTATTCGTTTCTTCTTCAGTTGCCACTTCCGCTAAAACCTCTTCCAAAAATGACTCCGTATATAAGTCCTTTTGTTCGTAGGATAAATCCTCTGGTTGCTTACTAAATAGTAATTCATGAAACGACCAAAACGTATCATTTCCTAATTCTTGATAGACCGTTTCTGCGAATTGAGCGGATCGATTTGAATCGATGTTAATAAATGAGTAATTCATAAAGTAAAACTTCGCTTTCCCCGTTTCAACTAATTCCTTATAAATAACCGGAAAGAGTCTATCATTGAAATCTTTACAACTTGGACATTTATAATCACCAAACTCAATAATGTCAACTGGTGCTGACCCTTCACCTAAGAACGGTTGCCCTTCTACATCTATAACGGTCGACTCTTGATTGACATCCGTTAGAACAATAACCCCTACGATACAAATAACTACTAAACCAACAATCCAAAAGATCTTCTTAGACAAGATAAACACTCCTAATTCGAACTACATAATGTAGTGTAATAGAATAAAAATTTACGCAAGTGCGTAAATAAATAGTGCACAGATAAGACAAAAAATCATTAATGACATAAGCGTAACCTTTACAGGTAGCTTCATTTGAATTCCTTTTAACGGATTCAAGATATAGTCAATTCTATAATTGACGGACGTATCAGCAAATGACGCATAGACAAAAGGCATTTTTTCATGTTTGCACAGTTTAAGCATCTTTAAAAGTGCACTCCCAAGGTTAACAGACGTCTGTTGTTTTTCAATTGCATATTCATCGGCTAACAGTTCCTTCATGATGCTATATTTCTGATGAAACCATTTTAGAATCGGAATATACCACATTATGGATGAACAAAGTGACATCAAAAAGATGTTAAGAGGATCATGACTGTTCTTATGATAAACCTCATGAGAAATGACAGCATTTAATTCATCTTCATTTAACAGGCTTATCAATCCCGTTGATAATACGATTTTTGGTTGAACAAATCCCATTGTAATCGCAATCGCTGAAGGATGTGAAATCACAATAAATTCATCTTTCCCATCACTATATGTTCCATTCATTTCGATTGTAAGCGTATGTTCTTCATACTGCTTAAACCGTTTTTTCATTCGTGAAGCATGATAAAATTGTGATGCTACTTTCCAAATCGTCACTAACAACGTATAAATGACGAACATGTCGAGCACATACTCAAGAGATGACAATCCGATTTTTTTCATCCAACTATGACAGATAGCAACGAGATTATGCCCTACATTCCAACCTGCTACTATCGAAATAAGATACAAGCCCATTTGAAGAAAAATCGTCCCTGAAATTACGAGTGACACAATAAGCATACTGAGTGATTGACGTTTGTACATACGTTACATGCCCTTTTTCAGTTCTTTGATTTTCTGTTCAAGTTTGGCGACGAGAGCATCATCTACGTCTTCAAGTGCATCCAACATATGACTCACAACAACGCTTCCGAATTCATCCATCAGCTCATTTGTCATTTCTTTTGACTGCGTAGTCAAGAATTCTTCCCTTGAAAGAACCGGTTTATACAAAAACGATCGTCCTTCAAGTCTCTTGCAAAGAATTCCCTTGTCTACTAATCGATTCATCACAGTCATCGCTGTATTGAAATTCGTCGATTTTTCACGTTCAAGTACCTGCTGAACATCTTTGATTGTCATTTCGACATCATTCCATAAAACATCCATAATCTTTGCCTCAAGGGGCCCGAAAAATCGGTTCAATCCACTTTCATTCAACTTAAACTTCCCAATTTTCATGACTACTCACCTCCACATTACTCATTGTAGTGTGAGCCTTTTATACAGTCAAGAATTCTCTTTTGAAAAACATACAATTAACAAATCTGTAACATTTGAAGACAATAATGAAACGCTTTTAACTGTAATCTCGTCAGGAAATGCGATTGGAATTTTATTGTTTAAAAAAACAACGCTGTCACCCATACAATTTCGAGGTGTGGATAGCAAGTTTATTTCCACGATGAGCGATTAGACAAAAAAACTGTTACCATATGATTAGACACGGACCATCATGACCAAACTTAGCATGGGAGGAATCATAGTGAGTGAATCGAACAAACAAATCGTTTCCACCATTACATATAACACGGTCGAACGAATTATGGGGTGGTATGACCAAAAAACGAAGCGAACCGTGCATAGCATCCATTTATACGCTGACTCCATTTCAACTGCACAAAACATTTTCAAGTTGGAGCATGTACATGATATGTCATATAAACCCTTTTCCAGTGGATCCGGTTTTTTCTATTTGCACACAACCCAAGGTGTCTTCACATATGAAGTCGATACAGACCCAATCAAATTCATCCGGACATATAAAAACCTACGTCGATAATAGACTATTTCAGTAACAAATGTTTAGCACTTACATTTTAATGGTATTCAAAGAGAGAGTTCAAAAAATGGAGGGATTTTTAATGACTGTTAAAAAAACTGTTGAAAACGCTGTTCAAGCAAAGGAAAAGGTTGAGGAATTGGTTACACAAGGTTACACGCATGATGATATTTTTATTTTTGCACATGATAAAAAGAGGGCCAACCATATCACGGATGCGCTAGATACTGAAAGTGTAGGTATGAAAGAACAAGGCTTCTTGGATAGCATGAAGAACATGTTCTCTTCACGCGGCGATGAACTCCGCAGCAAGATGGAAGCTGCCGGTCTGTCTACGGCGGAAGCTGCTGATGCCGAGAAAGAGCTTGATCAAGGTAAACTTATCATTATCGCAAAGAAATAACCTATAAATTCATGAATCCCATTCCTTTTATCAGAGGAATGGGGTTTTTTAATGCTTTCATTGGCATAATCACCCCATTATTCGATATGATGAACAATGAAAGTGGGTGCGGTTTATGATTAACAAGTTATGGAAGATTGGTTTTTTCACTGGACTTACGAGTTTCATTCTTCTCATAGTAGGTGTACGAACTGTTTTGGGTCAAACGCTTGTCTTTAAAAACTACTTAACATTTGGCCTTTTCGGGCTAATCATCGGTGTTTTTTCATTTTTACTGTTGTTTTACAATTTGAAGATTGCTTTTAGGGTTTTCTTGATTGGTGTGGTTCTTGGTTTTGCAGAGTTTTTCCGCAGCTTATTCATGAATCCGAATGGTATGGGTGATGTGCTTGGAATCTTGTCTTTATTCATTATTTCTTCCTTTGGCTTAGGGCTAGCGTTTATTGTGCAGTTCACCGTGATTTTGATGAAGAAAAAAAGCTAAGAACAAAGTCGCCTAAGTCTAGACGACAAAAAGAGTGTACAATTCCTAGTTTCCATAGGAATCGTACACTCTTTTTTAACGCTTTAGACAGCTTTCTCTTTCTTAATTTGCTTGCTTCGTAACTGACCACAAGCTGCGTCGATGTCTGTACCATGTTCAAGTCGAACGCCGCAATTGATGCCTTTTCTTTTCAGTGTTTCATAAAATGCTTTGATGTCTTCGGGTGTGCTACGACGATATTGGTCATGTTCGTCAACTGGGTTGTAGGGAATCAAGTTGACATATGACAAGTGACGTTTGTTTTCAAGCAGTTTTGCTAATTGTTGCGCTTCTGCAACATGATCATTTACATCATGCAACATTATATACTCAAACGTAATTCTGCGGTTTGTCGTTTCCAAATAATAATCGATTGAATCCATCAATTTCTCAATCGGGAACGCTTTGTTAATTTTCATAACGCGTGTACGCAGATCATTATTCGGTGCATGCAGAGAAACAGCTAAGTTGATTTGGATATTTTCTTCTGCAAACTCCTTAATTCGTTGCGGATTACCACTTGTTGAAACGGTAATGTGACGAGCACCGATAGAAAGTCCTTTTTGGTCATTGACAACGCGTAGGAAATCCATCAAATTTGAATAGTTATCGAATGGTTCGCCGATTCCCATAACAACAATATGACTTACGCGCTCTTCTTGCTCTTTTGCATCGAGGTGATGCTGCACTTCCATGATTTGCTCTACAATCTCTCCAGCAGTCAAATCACGACTCTTTTTCAGCAAACCGCTCGCACAGAAACTACAGCCGATATTACAGCCGACTTGTGTCGTTACACAAACCGATTGACCGTAAGGGAATTTCATCAAAACGGTTTCAATCAAGTTGCCATCTTGCATTTTGAATAGGAACTTGATTGTGCCATCTTCAGACTCCTGTTTTACAGTCTGCTCCAGCGTTCGCATAACAAAGTTCGCATCCAATAAGTCGATACATTCTTGATTGATATTTTTCATATCTACAAAATCTGTTACACGTTTTTTATATAGCCAGTCCCAAATTTGTGCAGCTCGGAATTTTTTCTGACCTTGTTCCAGTAACCATTCTGTTAGTTGTTCGATTGTGAGTCCATATATCGAATTTTTCATTAGTTATCCTCATTTCAGAAAATGCAATTCACATATTATACTACAGTAGTTTAGGTAATGGAACAACTAATTTAGTTTGTGAACGTGAATTTTCGGGCCAAAATCGCAAAATACCCTTAATTCTCATCTCCGTCGAAAAAAATATTGTACCTAATCCTTCTCGTAGATTTAGATTATAAATTTCTTTACATGGTCTTTTAAGTTTATTGCCATTTCATTAAGGGTCGTTGTCGTTCCAACCATTTCTTCCATCGAAGCCAATTGCTCTTCCATTGAAGCTGCAATGTTTTGCGTATGGGAAGATGTCTCTTCTAACGAATGAACTGTTTCGTTTGTAGATGCTAGTATTTCCTCAGACCCCGCTGAGATTTCTTGAATTGTTGCGGACACTGATTGATTTTTTTCTGTAATTTGAGTAATACGATTCAAAATGCTAGTAAACGATTTACCTGTTTCGCGTACGATTCCAGTTTCACGTTCCACATCTTCGAATACCTTCGTCATAGCCTTCACAGAATTTTGAGAGTCATTTTGAATTTCTTTCACGAGCGAACTAATTTGGTTTGCTGAAGATGCGGATTGCTCAGCAAGTTTCCTCACTTCATCTGCGACTACACTGAACCCTTTTCCAGCTTCGCCTGCACGTGCTGCTTCAATAGCGGCATTCAGTGCAAGTAAGTTTATTTGATCAGAAATAGCCGTAATAATTTCTATAATTTGACCCACTTCATTGGATCTCGTATTCATCAACTGTGTGATATCCATAGAAACTTTAACTGAGCTCGTTATCGTATCTATCCCCTGAATAGAGTCTAAAATAAGTTGATTACCTTGCTTAGCTTCATGGGATGCGTCCATCGATTCTTCCGTTACTTTCAGAGAAGCATCCGCTATTTCTTGTAGACCAATTGTGATTTGTTCAAGTGCCACCAAGTTTTGTGATGCACTGCTCGCTAACGTATCACTCGTCGAAGATACTTCTTGGGTTGTAACAGTCGTATGGTTTACTACTTCCGTCATTTGCTCTGCGCTATACGTTAAGTCCTCCGAAGAAGTAATAACGTTATCCGTTGCTGCATTAACATGTTCAATGGTATTTTTCAATTCTTGTTGCATGTTTCGGAAACTGTAGGCAAGATGACCAATTTCATCTTGACTATTCACACTAACTTCTTTTGTTAAATCACCCTGGGCTACAACTTCTGTATGCTTCACTAATTGTTGAAGTGGTTTCGTAATTCTTGTTGATAAAATATAGGATATTATGCTACCTACCGATAATGCCCCTAGTGTAAGTGCAATGCTGATGATTAGAATTTCACGAATTAAATCAGGAATAAATTTCGCATCCTGATCTAATCCGATTATTGAATCTGTCCCTTCAATATGTAAATAGATTGATTTATGTACACCGTACTCATCCTCATAAATCTCACTGAACAATGGCTGATCCATGTTTAGCGCATCGTTTTGTTCGGATTTAAACGGATAAGGCGTAAGATAATCTGCCGAATCGGACAGTGCGAGGATCATATCCTTACCATCAACTTTACTCATGATATAAACATTTTCTAAACCGCCTACCTCACGCGCTTCATTGATGATAGCGAGTAATTCTTCATAGGTCTGTTTATTTGTCTTTGCTTTATTAAGCATCTCGGCATCGATATCTTTTTGCAAATCTATTAAATTTGCGCTGAGTACTCTCTCAAACTGGGGAATAACATTCTGATTGACAATGGACATAGATTGAAAATAAAAACCTAAACTAAATAATAAAGATAATGCTGCAATTGGAATAATCATTCCAAGCATTATTTTCTTCCTGATAGATCCTTTTTGTTTAAACAAACTAATTCCTCCTTAAATTTATACTAGTTGCGGTTCATAGAGCGATATAAAATTGCTCAATTCAAGTGTAAGCAATCGCTTATTTTCATCAAATGTGTAATGTTTGAAAAATACAACAGAAAAAATAGGGTACTCTTTGTAATTCATATACCTATAATCTAGTATTTCATTAAATTGTTGCTTAAAACTTTCATGGTCTACAGTTCGAATTAATTCAAGCGAAATTGACGGATCAAATTCTGCACAAAGAAAACTATAAATCGCATTATCCATAGCCTCTATTTTTTCTTCCCAATTTGGTTTTAGCTGATTGAAGTAATATTCGTAAACGTTTATACCATAAGCATGTACTCCTAGTTCTGTCGTACCTATACCGGCAAAGCGGAATGGATTTACTTCAATTGGTACAACTTGTCCTTCTCTAGTTATTCGAACTTCAAAATGTAGTGGGAAGGAAGCCAGCTCATAAATTTTTCCTAGTTTTTCTAAAAAGTCTGTAATTGGAGCAAGCGTCTCCCTTAATACACTTTTACTTGTGTAATAAATACGATCACTCATGTCTTTGTCGTTAGCAAACATGCGCTTAAATAAATTTAATATGACGGGGTTTCCCTCATTAGTAAAATAAGCGTCAACTGCATACTCGTCTCCTTGAATAAGCTCTTCTAATATGACAGTTTGGCTATCAATCACATCAGTAGGATACGCGGATGCTGAATCGTTAATATCTACTTTCAACTTTTCTACTGTATGATGCCAATCTTCAATGCAATCTATTCTATAAACCCCGACACTCGAGTAGCCAATAACAGGCTTAATAATAATAGGGAACGGAATTGATTCTAAAGGTATTTCATATAAATCTTGAATAGAAACTTCACGGAAATAAAACGAGGGATAAATCTTGGTCATTCTCCTCCTAAATTCTGCTTTGTTTTTGAATAGTAATGTCCATTCGGCAAATTTACTCTCGGGTAAGTAATTCATTAACATAGTCAAACCATTTTCCGAATTAAATAAAAGAGGAGCTGGAAACTTCTCAAGTTGTTCAAAGAACAATGCTTCTTCAAGTAAAGTAAGTTTTTCTTCCTCAGGAATCTGCACATCTCCTAATTTTAAAACTGGAGTGTCTAATTGCTGTAAAGTTGATGAAAGTAATGTAGATACATAAGGCTTATCAAGTATAATCATTTTATTCTCCTTCTTGTTTTGTTCTATTATATTTTCACGACAGAGCTTATGTTCGAGTCGCTATCATTGTCTTCCAAATAGAGCGTATAGTATTAAGATTAACAATTTATTAATCCTAATGACCTATAATCGCCTACAAAAAAAACGGTTAATAACTCCTGTTATCATACAGAGTAAGTTTTATAAATGCTATGCATTATATTGAAGTATCATTATTCAGCATAGCCAGAATCGTTTGTTATTCAATCTGTTTTATGTCAGAACTGTATTCTAACGGCTTTTCATTCTGCCTATCTCAAAATTCCTTGTTTAATTTAAGACATTATTTTTTCAAAAATTCATCATAGGCCTTTTAAACTAAAGAATATAAGCAATAGATTCTATGGCTTATTTATTGTATTTAAATTACTTCATTGCTATTATTTTAGTCACATTTTTACTTCCCATGGTTTTCATCATCTTCAAATATCTTATATCGTTCTATGACCTACTGAATTCAAATAGTAAGTGTTCATTCATTTTTCTTTGCCATACGTTAATAAATAAAACTAGGCATCCTCCATATTTCCTGGAGGATGCCTAGTTTTATTTATTTCTTATTTAACTTCATCGTACATTATTATTTGCAGCTTTGTCCTTATTTATTTTCATGACAAGCGTTAAAATATTCAATAAGCTAAGTACCGTGAAAAAGATTCCAAAGCCAATTTGACCATCCGCAAATCGCGTAATTGCGAAATAACTCATGAATAATATAAGTGCAATATCAATATATTTAGATCCCATATCGAAAACCTCCCTTGTTTACACAAGTATAGCAGTTTCGATGCACTTTTCATTAACTCATTTCATCTTTGAACCTAATAGTTCATTTCAAATTCAAGATGTCACTTAATTTCTTAACTAATCGTTCCATCTGTTCATCTGTACCAATTGTAATGCGTAGATAGTTGTCGATTCCGGGTTTATTAAAATACCTAACTAACACGCCTTCTTTTTTTAATTCATTGTATAGAAACTCTGCTGGAACAGTCTTATGTGAGGCGAAAACAAAGTTTGCTTGTGAAGGTAGTACATTGAAATCGAGCTGTTGCAACGTCTCGTTCAACTTGTCCCGTGTTGCAATAATTTTCTGGGTCGTTTCCGTAAAATACGCTACATCCTCAAACGCCGCTTTTGCCCCGACCAGCGCAAGACGGTCCAGCGTATAAGAATTGAATGAGTCTTTAATGCGAATTAATGCAGCAATTAATGAAGGAGCTCCCATCGCAAAGCCCACACGCAAACCGGCGAGTGAACGTGATTTGGATGTCGTTTGGACGACAATGACATTATCGTATTTCCGAATGAGTTCAGTCGCTGATTTTGACGCAAAGTCGATATATGCCTCATCGATGATGACGACTTGGTCAGGGTTATTTTTGACAATCTCCTCAATTTTCCCAAGTTCAGCATAGATGCTAGTCGGTGCATTTGGATTCGGTAAAATGACGCCGCCTTCAGACTGAAAGTATTTATCCACGGACAATGTGAAATCTTTATTCAACGGAACTTCCTCATAAGATATATCGAATAATTTTGCATAGACCGGATAAAAACTATATGTAACATCAGGGAACCGAATTGGTTTGCCAGGCTCGAAAAACGCCATGAAGGAAAATGCCAGCACTTCATCCGAACCATTACCGACGAATACTTCATCAGCAGTAAGTCCATATTGTAGTCCTATCGTTTCTCGTAACTCAGTCGCCGTAGGAGATGGATACAACTGAAGATTGCGCCCCATCTCTTGCTGGATTGCAGCTATCACTTTCGGACTTGGAGGATACGGATTTTCATTGGTATTCAGTTTCACAATGTCCTTTTGTTCAACCTGCTCCCCAGGAACATATGGGTCAGTCCGTTTCACCATAGAACTCCAAAATTTACTCATCTCGAAGCACTTCACTTTTAGGTCGTCTTTTCCGCAATTCGTTTTTGACGTCCTCAACACTAACACCTAACTCTTCCATCAATACGAGTGAGTGATACGTCAAATCAGCAAGTTCACTCGTTACTTCAGCTTTATCACGGTTTTTTGCGCCGATAACAACTTCAGTTGTTTCTTCTCCAACTTTTTTCAAAATTTTATCCAAACCTTCGCGGAACAGATACGTTGTGTATGATCCTTCTACAGGGTTGGCACGTCGATTTTTTATTTCATCCGTGATCTCATGCACGATTGAGCGAGTCTGTACTACCTCATCGAAAACTTGCTTGTGGAAACAAGTCACTTCTCCCGTGTGACAGGCTGGACCCAGTGGTGTAACTTGTACCAAAATTGAATCACCGTCGCAGTCCAGTGACAAGTTCTTCACAATTTGTCGATTGCCGGATGTTGCTCCTTTATTCCACAGCTGTTTTCTTGATCTGCTGAAAAACCAAGTCTCTTTCGTATCAATCGTCTTCTGCAATGATTCTTTATTCATATAAGCAAGCATCAGTACATTCCCTGTCCGGTCATCTTGAACAATTGCTGGTATCAATCCATTTTCGTCAAATGATAATGTGTCAATTTCTATTGTCATGGTTAGTCATTCCCAACAGGTGTATTTTTTTCAGCTAGATATGTTTTTAATTCGCCAATATTTATGTCTTCGAAATGGAATACGGATGCTGCAAGCGCAGCGTCGGCTTTACCTTCAGTTAATACAGTATGGAAGTGTTCAGGTTTCCCTGCTCCGCCGCTCGCAATAACAGGAATGTTGACCGCTTCCGCAATCGCCCGCGTCAATTCAAGGTTATAGCCGTCTTTCACGCCATCTTCCCCGATACTATTAACAACAAGTTCACCGGCACCCAGTTTTTCGCCTTGAATCGCCCACTCGATCGCATCCATACCAGTATCTTTCATGCCTCCATTAGAGAATACCGACCACTTAGAAGGGCCCACTTCATTGACATCCATCGACAGGATAATGCGCTCAGAACCGAATCTCTTTGACGCTTCTTCAATTAAAGATGGATTGCTGAGTGCTGCACTGTTGATGGATACTTTGTCCCCGCCAGCATCAAACACCTTCTGAATATCTTCGACAGTCCGTATACCCCCACCGACAATAAATGGTACGGGTACTTCTTTCGCAATTTCTGCAATAAGGTCAAGGAACATGGCACGATTATTTGTTGAAGCGGCAATGTCGTAAAACACAAGTTCATCTGCACCGTCAGCTACATATTTCTTAGCCAATGTCAGTGGATCTGCAACTTCTTTAACTTCTAAAAACTTTTTCCCTTTTACGACTTTCCCGTTATCAAAATCTAGGCATGGTATTATCCGGTTGCTTGTCATCCTCGTTGTCCCCCTACTATTTTTTCTAAAGATATTTTACCTTCATACAATGCTTTACCAATAATTGCTCCGTATAAATCGAGTTCCCGTAACTGAATGATATCCTCTTCCGTAGAGACGCCGCCTGACGCAACAATATCGATGGAAGACGCATTGTTCATCATTTCCAGTTCGTTAAAATTAGGTCCTTGCATCATTCCGTCTTTCAAAATGTCTGTATAAATGACGGTTTTCACACCGATTACTTCTAGTTCTTTTAACAAGTCAACTGCTAGTACATCACTTGTTTCCGTCCAGCCATCCGTTGCAACGAATCCTTTTCTTGCATCGATGGAAACTGCGATTTTATCACCGTATTTTTCTACGGCTTGCTTTAAAAATGGTTTATCTTGAATCGCTGCCGTCCCGATGATCACACGGCTAACGCCGGATGCAATATGTGCGTCAATGATCTCCATCGTCCGAATTCCGCCACCTACTTGAACTGGTATTAATACGCTTTTAGCAATCGCCTGGATGGCATCGCTATTTAATGAATTACCTGTTTTCGCTCCATCTAAATCAACGACGTGAATGTAGTCAGCACCTTGTCTTTCCCATTCCAGAGCCATCGCTGTAGGTGAATCATTATAGATAATTTCCTGATCATAATCGCCTTGAATTAGCCGAACACATTTACCATCACGTATATCAATTGCCGGAAATAAAATCATCGTTGTTCCCCCTTGTTGTGGTAAATATAAATGAAGAATTCCATTGAATTCGCTACGGCGCTAGGGGATGCCTCCCGCCCTAAGCAAAGCAGCTTCGCCGCCAGTCTTAGGGCTTCGGCTACCCCTGTTAAGGCGCCTTCGCTCAGTTTACTTAGATAGAAAAATGCAATGTACCTGTTACTGACACCATTTGACCCTTCAAATTGTGGCAGCA
>CAZWAW010000028.1:19673-30173 GCA_964632025.1 uncultured Sporosarcina sp. | reverse complement strand
CGCACTCAAAATGCGATGCCGTAAGGCGTGCCGGTTCAAGTCCGGCCTCGGGTATCAGATGAAAAACACAACTTCGGTTGTGTTTTTTTGTGTTTAATTTCTACTATATAAGTTGAATTAACTGAACGACCGCGGCTTACGAGGGCTTTGGCTACCCTAGCGCTATAAAGAATTCAATGCAATTGAATTCTTTATTTCAATATATATTTAGATAAAAGCATAGAGAGTGGGGGAAACATTATGCCATTAATTGAACACCAGGAGTTCGTTCAAGCCTCGATAGAACGTTGCTTTGATCTTGCACGAGATGTGGATATTCATACCCGTACAACAGAGGGGACGAAAGAGAAGGCTGTCGGTGGGGTGACAACAGGTTTATTGCTGGCCGGGGATGTTGTTACATGGGAGGCTGTCCATTTCGGTATAAGACAAAGACTAACTGCCAAAGTAACGGTGATGGATAGACCGTATATGTTTGAAGACATAATGGTGAAAGGAGCATTCCACTCTTTTCACCATATTCATGAGTTTATTGAGAAGGATAATGGTACTCTGATGATTGACAGGTTTCAATATACATCACCCTGTGGAGTGATTGGTGTTATTGCGGATAAGTTGTTTTTGGAAAGCTATATGAGGAACTTTATTGTGAGTCGGGCAAGAGCTCTGAAGCATATTGCAGAAAATGAGTAGGAGGTGTTTCGTCGAGAAAAGTCAATTTGATAAACTTGATGGCCCAGTTGTCCTAGAGAGTGGAACCTAGACGTTACTAATCGAAGGTGAGAAAACACAGCGGTTCAAAAATGGGTAGTAAACAAAATCGCTCCTTAACGCCGAAGCGCAAGGAGCGATTTTCATAGAGGGGATCCGATGACACTGATTTGGGTTGTCCATTGCAATTACCTTGGTTGGTCATTGGGGATTGGTCACAAAGTAAATGGTGACAGGTTATTGGTTTGCCTGCAATTTAATTTGGATTGATCCCTACTCTATGCCCTGGAGAGGAGTCTCACCTTTCCAAGGGAATTAAAAGTACTTCGTATCATCAAATTTCAAGACAATCGAATAGTTTTTTGCATTAATAGAATTAGATAACTTATGTGCGTCTTTTTCTGCTTGCAAAGATTTCACTCGATAGTCCTCGGGATCGAATAAGGCGACACGGTATACTATCGTACCTTCAGAGTAACCGTATTGAATCTCTTCTTTTTCTGCCACAGACAGTTCTTTGTAAAAGCGGGCTTTTGCACGCAATTGTATGGCAAGTTCAATCGCTTCGACAATCGCAAGTTGTTGCCCTTGGAACTCGATATCATGATCGATATTGGCACGATACATGAGACGATCGAGCACTCGACTATCTAAACGGACTTCATCCAATTCTGTTTCCACGATTTTAAGGCTACGTGGTCCTTGATCAGGGGTGTTGCCTTTTTCTACCGTCGTAAAGGCGACGCGTCTCATTTCATCTTCAAGCTCATGAATTCGTTTTGTTAAAACACTTTTTAATTTCACAGCTTCAGCGAGTGTTATGTTGCCCACTTGTTCATTCCCCCCATTTAGAAACATTGTCAGTCAACTATAATGGAAGTTTGTCCCTCGTGCAAAACATATGAACGAACGTCTCCACCACTTAGACTAGTGAACATGTTCCCACATGCTGTTGTCAGTTCAAACGCTTTAGTAGCATCCATAGACGGGCGAAGGAAGAAGATATGTAGCGCGTCTGTCGTATCTTCTGTTACAGCGCTGCGTATAGAATCGACATATGGACTACCGAATGGGCTATAATCATCTTTCAACAGTAGAATGTTTTGTAATGAATTAAAACGACCATTCAATCCATCATATCCGTCCTCTTCTGTCCCTGAAGTAACGACTATATCGCCGACAATTTTTTCGAGGTCGTAGATGCCTACTGGAATTTCATGTTGCAGGGAAAAGAAGTTATTTAAGTCGACAGCATTGTGAAATGGATCGATGTAGTTTTGCTTCTTAATGCGACGCATAAGTGCTTCTGTAGAATGGCGGTATCGATTAGGGTCTGCGCCAAGTGCTTTCCATACAGTGCGCCATTCGTTAATGCCAGGGAATTCGGTTACGGGTTTGTTCTCTAGCTCAAAGAAAAGTTGCTCTTGGAATAATTGTAATTTTCCTTTTAGCATTTGAGGCGATTCTGACACGGTAATTTTGGTATAATGGTTAATGCCCAATTTTAATCCGGGTACGGCACCTAAAAGTTTCATATCCATTTCGATAATCAATGACTTCACCCTTTATATAGTTTAATTCAATAGTAGCATAGTGGAGGCGATACAGTGTGAATGCTGTTCAATTGCAACAGGCAATAAGGGACTATGCAGAGTCAATCGGCATCGACAAAATTGGTTTTACAACAGCTGCCCCATTTCGTGAGTTGAAAAATCGCTTGAAGCGACAGCAAGAACTTGGCTATCAGTCAGGTTTCGAAGAAAAAGACCTAGATAAACGGACAGAGCCGGCACTTTTGCTTGATCAAGCGGAAAGTATTATTGCAATTGCTGTAGCCTATCCGTCCAAAATGGCGGATTCTCCGAGGGGAAAGAAAGGTGAGCGGCGGGGTATTTTTTGTCGTGCATCATGGGGGACGGATTATCATACGGTCCTTCGTGAGAAGCTGAGACTGCTTGAAGGCTTTATACTGGAACATGCACCTGCAGCAAGGGTTCGCTCGATGGTCGATACAGGGGAGCTTGCAGATCGCGCTGTTGCAGAACGGGCAGGGATTGGCTGGTCGGCAAAAAACTGTTCAATCATTACACCGGAATTCGGTTCGTATGTTTACCTTGGCGAAATGATTACCAATATCCCATTTGCGCCGGACGTTCCAATGGAAGATGAATGTGGGGATTGTACACTTTGTCTTGATGTCTGTCCAACTGGAGCTTTGATTCAAGGAGGGCAATTAAATGCGCAGCGTTGCATTGCTTTCCTTACACAGTCAAAAAAGCCAATCCCGGAGGAATTTCGTATAGAGTTTGGTAATCGGGTATACGGGTGTGATACATGTCAAACAGTATGTCCGAAAAATAAAGGAAAGCATAATTTGCATCAGCAAGCTTTCCAACCGGACCCTGAACTTGCTAAGCCGCTTCTTCACCCGATTCTTAGGTTGTCCAATCGAGAGTTTAAAGAGAAATTTGGACATGTATCAGGATCTTGGCGGGGGAAAAATCCGATTCAGCGAAATGCGATAATTGCACTTGCACATTTCAAAGAGGAGTCTGCGGTACCTGAATTGATTGGTATGCTAGAAAATGATCCGAGACCCGTCATTCGTGGTACGATTGCATGGGCACTTGGTCGAATTGGTTTGGAAGAAGGTTATATAGCAATTAAAGAAGCGTTATTGAAAGAGGAAGATCTGGAAGTGCGTGCTGAATTAGAAAAGGCAATGGATAACCGGATAGAAAAAGTTTAAGTGGAGGAAGTGCTGAAATGGCTATACATGTAGCGTTATTTGAACCACAAATCCCTGCAAATACAGGGAACATTGCAAGGACTTGTGCAGGAACAGGAGCGAAACTTCATCTTGTGAAACCGCTCGGGTTTTCGACGGATGACAAAATGTTGAAACGTGCGGGGCTCGATTATTGGGAGCACGTCGACATTACGTATCATGAAGGAATCCGCGAACTATTTGCGGCGAATCCCAATGCTATATTTTACTTTTTGACGAAGCACGGTGAAAGAACTCACACTGCATTCGATTATTCTAATGGTTCGACAGATATATTTTTTGTTTTTGGCAAAGAGACAAGTGGACTTCCTGAAGACATTTTACAGGAGAATAAAGAACGGTGTCTACGAATCCCGATGAACGACAACATTCGGTCGCTTAATTTATCGAACACGGCGGCGATTCTTATATATGAAGCGCTTAGACAACAATCTTATCCAGGATTGGTATAAAAAAACGGGACAGCCTGAAGGCATGTCCCGTTTTACTTATTGTTATTTTTTTAGGCCAGGTATCTTAACCTTGCCAGGTTTATCATCGTATCCGCCAGTGAAAATTGCAGATAAGAATGCAAAGCAAACACCTATAATTAGAATGACTGTCATGATAGGTACCTCCTGTAAATTCATTAGTAGCTTCGTTAAGTATACCCTATTTTTAATGGAATTGAAACGACAGTCAGGAAAAATTGTGACAGAGCTAAGAAAAGTGAAACTTTTTTTCAGCTTGTCCGTATATAACATAACGACTTAATTGATATGGAGGTAGAATATAGTATGAAGAATTACTCGACAGGAATGAAATGGATCACTGCAATTGCGGAAGGTTTTCTTGCGATTCCCATTATCGGTGGAGTTTTTGTCATAAGCTCCGGTTATTCGGTGCTGGGCGTCATGTTCGTATTACATGCGATTACGTTACTGCTTTCAATCCGAGATATGCAAGGCAAGGCAGCATCAATCCTGGGTCTCGTGACGAGTGTAGTGAGTGCTATTCCGTTCATCGGCTGGTTCATGCACCTACTGACTGCAGGAGCGCTCGTAATGTCAGCTATCACTTCTAGAGGCAGAATCAATATGTGAAAAAATGCCCTTCCGAATACTAACGGAAGGGCATTTTTTAATGGGGTAAAAAGAGCAACTGATAGGTAAACAGTACTGCGAAAATATACAACAGGATAGGAACTTGTTTCCCTTTCCCTTTTACAACTTTCAATAGTGGGTAGGTTATGAAACCAAGGGCGATTCCTGTCGCGATGCTAGATGTGAGTGGCATTGTTAGGATAACAAGAAAGGCTGGGAATGCTTCATCAAATGAATCCCAATCAATATCTTTAACTACACCAATCATTAAGCTTCCGACGATGATCAAAGCAGGAGCTGTAATTGCGGACACGCCTGACAATGTACTGACGAGTGGACCGAAAAATGCTGCGACAATGAAAAGGATTGAAACAGTTAAAGTAGTCAATCCTGTCCGTCCGCCCACAGCAACACCTGATGAAGATTCGATGTATGCTGATGTCGGGCTCGTTCCAAACATGGAACCGATCGTAGTTGCAACAGAATCTGCTAGTAATGCATGACGTGCACGCGGTAACTTATTGCCTTTCATTAGGCCTGCCTGTTTAGCGACGCCAATCATCGTGCCGGTTGTATCAAATAGGGTAACGATGAGGAATGCAAAGACGACACCATACAGGCCGTGTGAAATGACGTCACCGAATGCAGTAATCGGATTCCAGACTAGGATTCCTTCTGGCAATTTGGGCAGTTTCCATAAGATTCCTTCAAATTTCAGCTGATTTGTAAAGACTGCAACGATTCCAGTTAGAATCATTCCAATAAAAATCGAGCCGTAGATATTCAAGGTCATAAGGATTACCGTTACTAGAAGACCGAATAATGCTAGTAAAACAGGTGGAGAAGTGAGATCGCCAAGCTTAACTAGATTAATTTCATGAGGAGCGACAATTCCTGATAATCGCAAACCGATAAAAGCAATGAATAATCCTATCCCAGCGGTAATTCCCAGTTTTAAACTTTCTGGAATTGATTCGATTAACTTTTCACGGAAAGAAGTCATCGACAATAGAACAAATAATATTCCGGCTATAAATACCGCAGAAAAAGCGGTCATGTAATCGAGTTGTCCGTCAGATGCAAGAACAACTGATGTGAAATAGGCGTTCAATCCCATTCCGGGTGCAATGGCGATTGGGTAGTTGGCGAAAAGTGCCATCCATAATGTACCGACAACGGCAGCGATAATCGTTGCAATGAATACTTGCTCAAACGGTACACCCGCTTCAGCAAGAATAATCGGATTGACGATAACGATATAAGCCATTGTTAAAAAAGTTGTCATCCCGGCTAATATTTCAGTTTTCACAGTAGTATTGTTCTTTTTTAATTGAAACAACGTAATTCTCCTCTCAAAATACGAACGAAATGATGTCCAATTACAATAATATTCGTTTTTACGATAAAATTCAACTCTCAAACTTAGTCAGGGAATTCGTAATATTTGAATGACGATTGTACAATTGAGATAGAAGAGATGAAAGGGGAAATTTGAATGTCAAAACTATTTAACGGAACAATTCAGCTCGCAAATGGAGTGGAAATGCCACAATTAGGACTTGGTGTTTATAAGATGACGGATCCCGAACAAACGGTCGAGGCAATTACATATGCAATAGGGAATGGGTACCGTGCAATTGATACTGCGGCAATCTATGAGAATGAAAGCGAAACAGGAGAAGCAATCCGTCACTCCGGTGTTCCGCGGGAAGAGCTGTTCATCACATCGAAAGTCTGGAATACCGATCAGGGCTATGACGAGACACTCCGCGCCTTCGAGGTGAGCTTAAGGAAATTGGATCTCGATTATTTGGATCTGTATTTGACGCATTGGCCTGTAACGGGGAAATATGTTGAGACTTATAAAGCAATCGAGCGTTTGTATGATGAAAAACTGATTCGTACCACGGGTGTCTCTAATCATCATACCCATCATCTCGAAAAAATCTTCGTAAAAGCGAATGTCGCGCCAATGGTGAACCAGATTGAACTTCATCCGTATCTGACACAGGAACCGCTCCGTGCGTTTTGCAAAGAGAACGGTATAGCTGTGACGTCTTGGTCACCGCTTGCACGCGGCAAGTTACTTGAAGAACCAACGCTCCTTAACATCGGGGAACAATACGGTAAAACACCTGCACAAGTAATTATCAAGTGGCATTTGCAAAATAATCTCATCGTTATTCCGAAGTCCGTGACGCCTGAACGTATCCGAGAAAACAGTGAAGTTGCCAATTTTGAACTGTCGAATGAAGAAATGGAATCGATTAACGAACTTAATCGCGATGAACGTACGGGAACTGACCCGGATACCTATTAATTTTGAAAAAAGAAATGCCATGGAGAAATATTCTCCATGGCATTTTTTAGATATTTTTCATTTCGATAAGCGTCTGTTCTTCTGTGAATGGATGGATGAACGATAACGCAGTTGCAGTTAATCGATAATGACCGTCTTCCGTTTCACTGCCGTCATATAGTGTATCGCCTGTAACAGGGTATCCAATATGTGATAAATGTACACGAATCTGGTGTGTCCGGCCTGTTTCAAGATCAGCTTCTACGATTGACGTTTCTTCTTTACGTTCAATAAGCCGGAAGTTTGTAACAGCGGCTTGTCCAGACATTGAGACAATTCGTTTGGCTGGATGATGGCGGTCTTTTCCAATCGGAAGTCTAATGGAACCTTTAGGTCGTTTCAAGTAACCGTCAACTTCTGCAGTGTATTTCCGCGATATATCGTTATTCTCAATCATACGGTCGAAGAGTGCTTTTGCAATTGGGTGCTTCGCAACGAGAACAACACCGGAAGTTCCTTTATCAAGACGATGGATATGCTCGGCATAATCCCCGCCATTGTTTTTAACATATGCCATGACAGCATTCATCAGTGTACCTTTGTCCCTTGGACCATCGGGATGTGTTGTCATACCAGCAGGTTTAACAGCTGCCAGGATATGCTCGTCTTCAAAAAGTACGGTAAGTTCAACTTGTTCATCAGCAATATACGTGGAAGCTGCATCAGGGAAAGTAAATACCAATTCCGTACCTTTCGCGAGAGGTAAGCGCCAGTCGTCTACGGGTTCGCCGTTCGAATCGAGTACACTCTTCGCCATACGCATAAGGTGGACCGTCTTTTTACCGCCTTGCCACTTATCTTTGAGTAGATATTCAACCGTCATATTGTCTTCTTGTGTTTTATAATGAAATAAAGCCATTTAAATCATTCCTTCCAGTGGTGGGCCTACAGGATGTAGGTCATGAAGCGGGAGGGATTGTACTTCATCCCTCCTAGTTGCCGCAGGACGCGGCGAACTTAGACTTCGTTCCATATTATTTGCCTTCGAATTCAGTGAAAAATGCACGGATATTTTCCTCGGGTTGTGCGCCGAGCATACGTCCGACTTCTTTACCATCTTTGTAGTGGACGAGGGCTGGCCAACGTTCAATTTTATAGTCTGTATCCATTCCGACTTTATCGCCAAATTCCATCATGTTATATTGCAGTACGTTGACATCCATCTCTTTCGCTATTGGCATCATGACAGGCGTCATCTGCATGCAAAATTGACATTCGGGGTGGAAATAATAGGCCGTTACTGATTCACCAGCTTCGATTTTTTTGAACAGGTCATCAGGTTTGACGATGTTGCTGTAGTTTTCATTGCCAATCAAAGCAATTGTAGATTTTGAAAGGTTGTCCGTTCCATATGGATTGTCTTTCATTTTTGTTTCGTCCGCTTTGTTCGATAAAACGACAATGAGGATGAAGACCGCGACAATAGCACCGCCAATGATTAATAATTTTTTCAAGTTACTTCGACTCCTTCTGCCATTTAATCATGAAAAGGCTTGTAATTAAGATAATTAAAAATGCCGTAAGTGCCAAGAAGGGAATTGTAATAAATCCAAGATAGTTGATGTACTGTCCGGTGCAAGATACATTCCCACAAACCGGTGCGCTATCGCTCAAAAAAGTGAGTTTTTGGATTCCATAATGATAGAGGGAGATACTTCCACCACCAACCGAGAAAACAGCTAAAGTCAAGGCAATTCGTGCGTTTTTTTGGAACAGGGCGACACCTGAAATGAGTACGATTGGATACATCAGAATCCGCTGGTACCAACAGAGCGTACAAGGCTCATATCCGCGTACTTCCGAAAAGTATAACGAACCGAGCGTTGCGACAAATGAAACTGTCCAAATAACAATAAGACTGTTTTCCAGTCGTTTCTGCATATAATCATCTCCTGCTTGGTAAACTACATACACGTTTGATTATAGGGTGTAGTATTAAACAAGTAAAATATTATTAACTGTAAGAGCACTGCGATATAATGAAGAGAAACAGGTTGGGAAGAGGTGTTTCGAGTGAGTGAAGAATTTGATTTGTCTACGTTTGAAATAAGCATGGTCATCCGTCAGATGAAATTTGAAGATATAACAAAGCTTTTAAGTATGCAGGAATTATGTTTTCCAGGCATGGAACCATGGGAAGAAGGTCATCTGAAAAGTCATTTGGAGATGTTTCCAGAAGGACAACTAGTTGCAGAATTGGACGGAGAAATCATCGGTTCCTGTTCAAGTTTGATTATCAATTTCGATGAGTATGACGACCGCCATACATGGGATGATGTCACAGACGAAGGGTATATAACAAACCATAATCCCGACGGTTATAATATGTACGGCATCGAAGTTATGGTGCATCCTGGCTACCGTCGTATGAAGGTCGGGCAGCGTTTGTATGAGGCGCGTAAAGAACTTGCAAGAGAGCTCAATTTGAAGTCGATTATCCTCGGCGGGCGGATCCCGAACTACCATAAGTTTGCCGACGAAATGTCGCCGCGTGAATATGTAGATTCTGTGTCACGCCATAAAATCTATGATCCTGTACTGACGTTCCAGCTGATGAATGACTTTACGTTGATGCGGGTCAATCCAAACTATCTACCGGACGATAAAGCATCGAAGAAATATGCCACGCTGATGGAATGGAATAATGTTGACTATAAGCCGCTCACGAAGCGTCATTTTAAGACAAGTTATCCAGTACGGATTTGCGTCGTTCAATATTTAATGCGTAAGATTTCATCGTTTGAAGAATTAGCTCATCAGTGCGAATACTTTGTCGATGTCGCATCTGATGCCAACTCCGATTTCGTCGTCTTCCCGGAAATATTCACGACCCAGCTCATGTCCTTTTTGAATGAACCATCACCGAGTCAAGCAGTGCGTAAAATGACCGAATTTACGCCGCAATATATTGAGTTGTTCATGAATCTTGCGGTACGTTATAACGTGAATATCATTGGTGGATCTCACTTTGTCGAGGAAGAGGATGAAGAAATCTACAACATCTCGTATTTGTTCCGTCGTGATGGTTCGATTGAAAAACAATATAAGATTCACATTACGCCAAACGAACGGAAATGGTGGGGAATCAGTGCGGGAGATGCAGTTCGTGTGTTCGATACGGACTGTGGGAAAATCGCCATCCAAATTTGTTATGATATCGAATTCCCGGAATTGGCACGTATTGCGACAGATATGGGTGCTAATATTATCTTTACCCCATTTTGTACGGAAGATAGACAAGGGTATCTACGCGTTCGTTATTGTGCACAAGCCCGTGCTATCGAAAATCAAATTTACACAGTTATTTCCGGCACGGTCGGTAACTTGCCGCTGACGGCAAATATGGATATTCAATATGCACAATCAGCTATATTCGCTCCATCCGATTTCGAGTTTGCTCGGGATGGTATTGTAGGAGAAACGAATGCTAACTTAGAAATGGTACTTATCGGAGACGTCGACCTCGAGATATTACGTCGCCAGCGTCAGGACGGAACGGTGAAGCAACTGAAAGATCGTCGTCATGATGTGTACCATATTGAGTATAAGAAGGGTTGATA
>CAZWAW010000028.1:0-19573 GCA_964632025.1 uncultured Sporosarcina sp. | reverse complement strand
AACTGAAAGATCGTCGTCATGATGTGTACCATATTGAGTATAAGAAGGGTTGATAGTATAGGACGGTCACGTAAACCAGTGAGTCTGGTGTACGTGGCTGTTTTTTTGTAACACAACAAGTATTATCCGACGTACCAGGAATCCCATGCCGGTGATAAACCCGATTAAGGCGGTGATAACCGGGTTCGTGGCGGTGATAAACCCGTTTAAGGCGGTGATAACCGGGTACATGACGGTGATAACAATCAATAAGCACATGAAAAACAGGGCTGCCCCTGCTCGTCGGAAATTTATCGACGAGCAGGGACAGCCCTTCTCATATAGTGACTCTTCTCTTATTTTTTCTTCGAAGGATGATTCCGCATACTTTTCGTTATCTTTTTCCACTTATTCCGTTCTTCGGCTTGAGCGGCGGCGTCCATTTTACGTTCAAGGAACGCCAACTCTTTTTGGAGTTTCAGATAGCTTGCGTAGCGGTCTTCAGGTAAAGCACCGGTAGCAAGAGCTTCTCGTAAGGCACATCCGGGTTCATTGTTATGCTGACAGTCATTGAACTTGCATGAATTTGCAAATGATTCCACGTCTTTAAAACCTGAATCCAAGCTCTCACTATTGTCCCACAGCTGAAATTCTCTCATCCCTGGCGTATCGATCAGTACACCGCCACCAGGAATCTTAACAAGTTCACGATGGGTCGTCGTATGCCGGCCTTTATCGTCATCATCACGGATATCTTGAACAACCATCGTTTCACCGCCGCAAATGGCGTTTGTAAGAGATGATTTCCCTACACCTGAAGAACCTAATAATGCCGCTGTTTTTCCGCCTGCTAACAGTGCGGTCAATTCGTCAATTCCTTCACTGGTTACATTGCTCACGGCGAAAACATCAGCGCCCATCGCTATATTCCGCGCTTCTTCAATGTAGTGGGAAGGATCATCGCATACATCTTTCTTCGTCAGCACGACGACAGGACTTGCACCAGAATCGTAGGCGGCAACCAGATACCGCTCGAGTCGTCTTGCGTTAAAGTCTTTATTCATCGACATGACCAAGAAAACGATATCGATATTCACTGCGATAATCTGTTCGGTAATCGTTGTGCCCGCAGCTTTTCGTGAGAACAAAGATGTTCGCGGTAAAATGGCATGGATGATTCCACGTTCTTCACCCGGCATTTTTTCCACTGCCACCCAATCCCCAACAGCAGGGAAGTCGCGACGCTCATCAGCAACGTATTGCATCGCACCCGAGCAAACAGATAGCCATTCACCTTCAGCCGTGACAACTCGATACATTTTTTTATGTTCAAGTGTGACACGTCCAGGCATGCATTTCTTCATTTTTATTCCGTTTTTTATAGCATCCCAATTCGCTTCATGGGATAAATTCCAACCGTACTCGTTTAAATTCATCAATTAATATTCCTCCTGTTATGTGCATACTAGAAAAGCGCAAGGCGCCTGTAGCTAGACAATAAAAAGCCGTGGGTCCTTTGATCGGACACCACGGCTTTCACGCGCATAACAGAATAAGCATGCTTATGATAAAAGCACGGCAGGTGAAAGTATGGGTCCGATCAAATTAGCAATAGGTACAATGATAATAGCCATAAAACTTCACCTGCTTTCTGTAAGTTGAATTAATAATAACAAGACGAAAGAAGAAAGTCAATACAGACTTTTCGGGTTATTTGAGAACCGGGAAGACGTTTCTCGAAGTTCACAACGTACCAGCCAAAGTAAACAACATACCGCATCAAAAAGAGCGTCCTCCACTAAGGGGGACGCTCTTTTTTAGGATTCCATTGACAATTCCGAAGTAGCGTCAGTTTCTTCCGGTTCATATTTGAGGACTTCAAGGTAGAGAATATGATGGCCATCCACGTCTTTGACGATGAATTCAAATCCTTGTTCAATAATCTTTTCGCCTTGGATTGCTTCGAAGCGTTGGGTCATGATCCAGCCACCGATTGTATCGATGTCCTCTTCGTTAATAGATATACCGAGGATGTCATTTACATTTTCGATTCGCATCTTCGCGTCTAAAATATAATGGTTTTCCCCAAGAATTTGAACTTCTGGTACTTCATTCATATCGAATTCGTCTTGAATATCACCGACGATTTCTTCTAAAATATCTTCGATTGTTACAAGGCCGGAAGTACCTCCGTATTCATCCATTAGAATGGCCATATGAATGCGTTCACGTTGGATTTTGAGCAGAAGGTCGGCGATTGGTATCGATTCGATGACATGTATAATCGGTTGCATATAATTGACAACCGTTTGATGGCCTGCTGTGTCAGGCTCCTTAATAAATGCCGTCAATAGGTTTTTCATGTTGACCAGACCAATAATATGGTCTTTATCGCCATCCGTGACAGGGTAGCGTGTATATTGTTCAACACCCATCACGTCGAATACATCGCGTAATGTCATGTCTTTTTCGATTGTTATCATTTCTGTCCGGGGGGCCATAATTTCATTGGCAATCCGGTCATCAAATTCAAAGATCTTATTCACATATTTATATTCGGCTTGGTTGATTTCGCCGCTTTTTAAACTATCCGATAAAATCATCCGAAGTTCTTCTTCTGTATGAGCGACTTCTGATTCCGAAATCGATTTAAAGCCAAGCAGTCCAACGAAGAAACGCGCAGAACCGTTCATACCTTTAATAATAGGGTACATGAGGCGATAAAATAAAATAAGCGGTTTTGAAAATGACAACGTAATAGCTTCCGCTTTTTGAATCGCGATCGTTTTAGGAGCCAATTCACCTATAACAACATGCAAAAATGTTACCGATGTGAATGCGATAATGAATGAAAGGATACTGGCAGTACTAGCTGTCAAATCGTAATATGAGAAAATTGGTTTTAACATTAGTTTTACAGTTGGTTCCCCTAACATCCCGAGTCCGAGAGCGGTAATCGTAATACCCAATTGGCACGCGGACAAATATTCGTCCAGATTACTAATTACCTTTCTCGCAGTTACGGCACGCGGGTTACCCTCCGCAACCAGTTGGTCAATCCGTGTTGCTCTAATCTTCACAATTGCAAATTCACTCGCAACAAAAAATGCGGTGAGAGCGATCAAGACAGCAAATGCTGCCAATCGTATGGCAATATCCAAATAATTACTTTGTTCCGAACCCAAATGAGGGGGAGAACAAAGTGTACACCTCCTATAGTGGTAAAATCCTTAGTTAACTCTATAATAATTTATTTTCAAGAAAAAAACAAATAGATAACCTTGTCTATAGTATGTTTGTAAGGAAGTGCATATGGAAATGGATAGTAGAAATTACATAGAAATCGTTCTAGCATCAATGAAATTACGATATTTGGGGATATGTACAAGAGCTGGATTAAAAATATTTTGGTCTCAATTTCACTAGTGGTTACTATCATAATCAATTTCAGGCATTCATATCTTTAGCGAGGTGAGTGAAATGATTTTATTTTCTAAAGGTATTGACAACTCCGAAATGGAAATGATAACCTACAAGTAGTTAGTTACTCGAAATAGAAAGGGAGGTACGGAAAATGAAAAAAGTATACGTGTTCCAAAATAAAAACAAAATGAATCCGTGCCTATCCGCATTTTAATTTTTAACACTAAATAAAACCGGATCGGTGCGCTATGCCGTTCCTTTTTATGAGCCCACGCTTATGTTAAGAAGCGTGGGCTCTTTTTGTTCCAATCTAAAGAAAATTCGGTGTTTCCACGCATTGCGTGTAGCATAAAGTTGGGCCAACTAATAGGAAAAGGAGTGTTGACGATGTTAATCATCAAACAGCAAAGGAAACTATTGAAAAAGGAATCTCTTGAAAGCGGATAGTTGGAAGACAATAGGGAAGAAGGTTGAATAAATAATGTTTTCAGTACTGTTTAAATTAAAATGGTTCTTTAAGGAAAATCGAAAGCGATACACAGTTGCACTTATTCTGCTGATGGTGACGAACATTCTTGTTGTTATTCCACCTTGGCTGATTGGTCAAGCCATTGACTCGATTTATACACAGACGCTAACAGCAAGATTGCTCGCTATTTTCATCGGTTCCATGTTTTTAATCATGATATTCAATTATGTGAGTAACTACGTTTGGCAATACCAGTTGTTCGGTGGGGCTTATGTCATCGAACGGCAATTACGGGGAAAGCTAATGCATCATTTTCTGAAAATGACCCCTACGTTTTATGAAAAAAATAAGACTGGCGACTTGATGGCTAGATCGACAAATGACTTACGGGCAATTTCTGAGACGGCAGGTTTCGGTATCATGACGCTTGTCGATTCGACGCTCTATTTGATGACACTCGTCTTGACGATGGGCTTTATCGTTTCATGGAAATTGACACTTGTAGCGATTTTACCGCTTCCAATTTTGGCATTCATCATGCAGGTTTTAGGAAAGAAAATTCACGAAAGATATATGACGGCACAGCAGGCGTTCGGTGATTTGAACGATAACGTCTTGGAAGCGGTCGCGGGTGTAAGGGTTGTTCGTGCTTACGTTCAGGAACGTGCGACTGAAAAAGGGTTTGCTGACATGACGGAAGATGTCTATCAGAAAAATATGCATGTCGAGAAAATTGACGCGCTGTTCATGCCGATTTCGAAAGTACTAACAGGGCTAACGTATATGATCGGACTCGGTTACGGAGCCTACCTTGTATCCATGGGCGATATGACGCTAGGGAATCTTGTAACCTTTAATGTCTATCTTGGGATGATTGTTTGGCCGATGTTTGCAATCGGTGAGTTAATTAACGTCTTACAACGCGGAAATGCGTCACTCGACCGAGTAACAGAAACGCTTGATTATGAGGAAGATGTGAAGGATCCTAAACAGCCTGTAAACGTTGAAAATCCTGATAGTGTAGGTTTCCGGGATGTTACTTTCACTTACCCGACGTCACATTCGGTCAACTTGGAAGCTATTAAACTCCATTTGAAACGTGGCGAAACGCTTGGGATAGTTGGGAAGACTGGAAGTGGAAAGACGACGTTTGTTAAACAGCTGTTGCGTGAATATCCATCCGGTGAAGGGGAAATCGTCTTCTCAGGAGTACCGATGCAGTCAATGACAAAAGATCAGGTAAGGGATTGGATTGGCTATGTTCCGCAGGATCACGTTCTGTTTTCACGATCAGTCAGGGATAATATCTTATTTGGACGCCCTGATGCAACCGAAGCGGACATTGCGGAAACGATTCGTCTGTCCTATTTTGAAAAAGATCTTGAAATGCTTCCAGAAGGACTTGAAACGCTCGTCGGAGAGAAGGGTGTTGCCTTATCCGGAGGGCAGAAACAGCGGATTTCCATTGCACGAGCACTGGTGAAAAATCCGGAAATTCTTATTTTAGATGACTCGCTTTCTGCGGTCGATGCGAAAACGGAAGCGAAAATCATAGAGAATATTCAAACGGAGCGTTCTGGAAAAACGACAATCATTACAACACACCGTTTGTCAGCTATTCAGCATGCGAATTGGATTATTGTTCTTGACGATGGGCGTATTATTGAAGAGGGAACACATGAGGGCTTACTTGGAATGAACGGCTGGTACAAAGAACAATTCGACCGTCAACAGATTGGGGAGGTTGAATAATATGAGTACCGGTAAACGATTACTTCATTACGCACTTGATTATAAAAAAATGTTACTGACAGGCATTGTTCTTCTCGCGTTCGCAGTAGCTGCGGATTTGATGGGGCCGATGATTGCTAAGAAAATCATTGATGACCATATTGCAGGGGCTCCTGGCGGGGGCATGGATTTTGCTCCGATCGCCAAACTGCTTGCCATCTTTTTCGGGCTTGCAGTGGTCACTGCAATACTTAGGTATTTCCAGTATTTATTGATGCAACAGGCGGCAAACCGCATCATACAGAAAATGCGTAATGATCTGTACGAACATATTCAGACATTGCCAATTCGCTATTTTGATAATTTGCCCGCTGGAAAAGTTGTCGCAAGGATTACAAATGACACGGAAGCGATCCGTAACTTATATGTGACGGTCGTTTCACAGTTTGCGATCAGTGGGATGTACATTACGGGGATTTTCATTGCGATGTTCATCTTGGATCCTAAAATGGGTGCTATCACGCTATTCGTATTGCCGATCCTTTATATTTGGATGAAAGCGTACAGGAAGTTTGCTTCAAAAGTTAACCATATCATCCGTGGAAAAGTGAGCGATATGAATGCGATGATCAATGAATCAATCAATGGTATGACAATTATTCAGGCATTCCGTCGTGAAAAGCAGATGGAAGAGGAATTCCGTGACTTGAATGATGAACACTTCCGCTATCAGAACAAACTGCTGAAAGTGGAGGCGGCGACGTCACATAATCTTGTCGACATTATCCGCTCGCTGACGTTTGTGTTCTTTATCTGGTATTTTGGAGGCGCATCGATTTCCACGGAATCTTTCATTTCAGTAGGGATGCTGTATGCATTTGTTGACTACATTACACGGCTGTTCAACCCGGTAACGGGCATTGTGAACCAGTTCGCACGACTTGAGCATTCGCTTGTTGCAGCGGAGCGCGTATTCAAATTGCTGGATCGTGAAGGAGAGCCGGTAAGCGACGACAAAATCGCCCGCTACCACGGGAATGTCCGCTTTGAAAATGTCTGGTTCGCTTATAAGGATGAAGAATATGTCTTGAAAGATCTTTCATTCGGAGCGAAACAGGGAGAAACGGTCGCACTTGTCGGTCATACTGGATCGGGGAAAAGTTCAATTATGAACTTGCTGTTCCGTTTCTATGATGCATCGAAAGGGAAGATTACGATTGACGGTCTGAACATCAGTGACTTGCCACGCCAAACGATTCGTGATCATATGGGGATTGTCCTGCAAGATCCTTACTTGTTTAGTGGGACGGTCGAGTCGAACATTAGCTTAGGTGACCCACGAATTACACGCGAAAAAGTTCAACATTCGCTTGATGCGGTCGGTGGGGAACTGGTATTGAAACATTTACCTGGTGGAATTGACGAGCCAGTTGTAGAGAAAGGAAGCACGCTATCTTCTGGACAGCGCCAACTCATTTCATTCGCACGTGCGCTTGCGTTCGATCCTGCCATACTTATTTTGGATGAAGCGACTTCCAACATCGACACGGAAACAGAAGAAGTCATCCAGCATGCGATGGACGTACTGAAAAAAGGACGCACGACATTCATCATAGCGCATAGACTTTCTACTATTAAGAATGCCGATCGTATTCTAGTGTTAGATCGTGGCGAGATTGTTGAACAAGGCTCACACGATGAATTGCTCACATTTGACGGGCAGTACGCGCAAATGTATAAATTGCAAGCGGGAACTTCGGTTACTCCAAAGGTTGAATGACAATGATAGGAAGAAAGGGGCTTCCGTGTAAGTGGGAAGTCCTTTTTTCTTTGGTGTGAATATGCTCCAAGTGACAGCTTTATTGTTGCTCGTACTACCCAGCGTGTGGTTCCAGCTACTGCCACGATGCATTTTTCTTCATATTACTGGTGAAGCCAAAGCGGGTTGAATGGAATTTTTTGTGCATTTACGTAGTTGAAAAGCTATTCTGAAAGACGTATATTTAGAGTTACGAAGTATCTTGTACGGAAAGTTGGAATAGCATGGGGAAATGGTTTGCGGATTGGAAGATGAAAATATCTTCATTCAATAAAAATGTCAGGTTGTTCATGTTAGCGAATGTGCTTATCCAAATTGGGATGGGTGTATTTATGGTCATGTACAATCTCTATATAAAAGAGCTTGGTATGCCTGAAACCATCAACGGAAAAGTCATTTCCATGACGGCGCTGGCATCGGCAATTATGCTCGTTCCAGCTGGATTTCTAAGTGATAAATTCGGTCGGAAATGGATGATTGTCGGCGGTGCAATTTTCGGAGGAATGACATTGTTTTACCGAAGTGTTGCCGTTGCCGAAACACCGATTATTTACGCAGCGTTTCTGACGGGTTTATTCATGGCATTTGTGCAAGTATCAGGTGTCCCGTTCCTTGCCGAAAATTCTAAACCCGCTGAACGGGTCCATATGTTCAGTATTCACTTCGCGCTAATGACGGTTGCAAATGTCATCGGTAGTTTGATAGGGGGCGTTATTGCAGACGTACTGGAAGTCTTCTTGGCTTTTAATGCAGCTGATGCGATTCGCTGGGCGCTACTGACGGGGGCAACCATTTTCATAATTGGTTTACTTCCCTTATTTAAACTTCAAAACAAGCTACCTGAACCGGTGCAGTTGAAGAAAATGTCCTTTGAACCTGTGGAGGAAGTGATTGAGAAAGTCGACAGCAGTTTCAGGCGGAATATCATTCTGATTTTCCACTTCTCCTTTGCAAGTTTGCTAATTGGTTTTGGGTCAGGTCTTGTTGTACCGTACTTGAATTTATATTTCTCAAACCGATTTGATGCCTCGAATGCGTATATTGGCCTTATTTTATCACTCGGATCTGCGATGACGGCGGTAGCTATGCTTATAGGTCCGGCACTAGTGAAAAAAGTTGGGAAAGTGAAAGCACTTATCTTGTTCCAAATGCTGTCGATTCCATTTTTACTTTTAACAGCTTATACGACATCGCTGTTGTTAGCTTCACTCGGATTCCTGATGCGCCAGGCGCTTATGAATGCGGGGAATCCGATTCAAAGTGCTATCGCAATGGAAATTGTTGCGGACAAATACAAAGGGCTTGCTAACTCTGTGAACCAGACTGTATTTAATATTGGATGGGCCACCATGGGTCCTGTAGCGGCAGGGCTCGTTATGGCAAGTGGTTCGTATTGGGGTTATGCCTATGCATTTACAATCACAGCGGGCCTCTATGTCGTTTCGTCGACGTACTATTACTTCATTTTTGGCAGAAGAAAGCTGTCGCAGGAATGAGATGACGGAAGAGTCTGATTGATAAGTGGTATAATAAATAAAAAGAGGTGTTCCTATGGGCATTACCCTTGTAGCTGTTGTTTCCATCGTATTAGGACTCGGGGGTATGGTATTGATCGGTTTTGCAATCTACAAGACTCTCTATAATAAGAAGAAAAAATCGGGGAATATGTTCACGCCTTATGACGATATGACGAGAGGAACCAATGACACGAATAGCAACAAGTATTTGGAAGAAGATACAAGGCACGCGGTTGGCATAGAGGAAACGAGAAATATAGAATAAGAAAACTCCCTGCATATGTGCAAATGCAGGGAGTTTTCTTATTCACCTCTTTTGAATTGCGTCTCTTTCCAAGCATTTTGCTCGTTAGGAACACGACTTTTATCTTCAAAGACATTTTCAGTTTTCTGATCTTGTACTTTTAACTGTTCCTTTTCTTTACGCAACTCTTCAGGGGATTTTTCGTTAGTCATACTGCGCCTCCTTAATACGTCATAAAGGACAGTATTCCCGAAGTTTTCACGAATCAATCATAGACGTGAAAAATCATCAATTCATGAATCATTTTTTTCAAATTGTCTTCTTCAGGCGGCGTTTCTCCTGTCCAAACAATAACACCCTCAGGTAAATAGTCACCGGTGTACCTCGTGTTACGGAAGAAAAATGAGAATGTCCAACCCGGTAATTGTGTGTTGTCAAACATTGGTTTAAAGCTGAAATGTTGCAGCATGTAGTTAACTCCTCTCATAAGACGCTACCCGACCGCATAATATCAAGAAAAGAAAGCGAAAGGGTGCTGACTTGTTTGTTGATAAATTAAAGCAGGCCATCGAAGATGAGTACAAAGATTATTATTTTTATAAATCAATGCACAGTATGACGAATGATCCACTTTGGCAAGATTTCCTTCACCATATGTATGAAGATGAAAAAAGCCATTATGAAATGTTTCAACAGCTCTATTATATGATGACGGGGACATTTGTACCAAATCCAAAGAAACCTTTGCCTTGCTATAATTTAAAAGAATGTGTTCAGCGGGCATTGGTGAATGAGCTTGAAGGAGTTGAAACGTATAAGGAAATGCTGCTGACCGTTCCTTTCCAGCAGGCCTACAATCCGTTTTTCATCGCCATGCATGATGAAATGGAACATGCTATTCGCATGTCGACAATGTACAACGCACTTAGATAAGCCTTTGAATTTTTCCGTTTGGTTGAGTTCTGCTATAATTAGGGCTTAACGATACAGAAAAAGGTGAAGCATTTGGGTTTCTTATGGACATTGTTATTCATGGCTTTCATTGGTGCGATAATCGGTGGATTTACAAATCATCTAGCGATTAAAATGCTATTTAGGCCCCACGAAGCAAAATATATCGGGAAATGGCGTGTGCCGTTTACACCAGGATTGATTCCGAAACGGCGCGATGAGCTGGCGAGGCAACTTGGTAAGACGGTAACAAATTATTTATTAACACCGGAAACGTTCCGAAAGAAATTATTGACACCTGACATGGAGAAGAAAGCAGAGCATTTCCTTCAGCAAAAGCTTGAGCAACACGTCCTTCTCTCTGATAAAACATTGAATGACTGGCTCGATACTGCTGGAGCAACAAATGTTGCAGAGAAAGCAGAACGGAAAGTGTTGGCGGTACTTGACACCCAGCTTAACGCCGCTCGTGCAAAACTGACGACGGGATCGGTAGAAGAGGTGCTACCGCAAAAGTGGCGGGTAGAAGCAGCAGAGCGCATTCCAGTCGTGACAACCTACATTCTAAGTAAGTCGGAACACTACTTCGAATCGGATGAAGGAAAAGCGATGTTCGGTAAAATGATTGATGATTTCCTAGCAACGAAAGGTACACTCGGAAGCATGGTAAATATGTTTTTTGGAGAATCTGAATCGCTTGTTGGAAAAGTCCAGCGTGAAGCACTGAAATTTGTCTCAGCACCTGGGACATATGATCTTGTGAACACGATTATACTTAATGAATGGGAAAAACTTCAAAAGCGTCCCGTTGAGGAACTTCTTTCAGGATTTGATTGGGATGGATTGTTCGATTCGGTTCGGTCATATGCGTTGAAAGAACTTGTGTTAGAAGACCGTTTGAATAAGACGATACATGATTATTGGCCTGGAGGGTCGTTATGGACGGCTACCAACGTAACGCCGATACTGACTAACTTCGCATTCAAACAGGCAGAAAAACAATTGGAAATATCGCTCCGCAAATTGAAAATAGATGATATGGTTAGAGAGCAAGTCGACACGTTTCCGGTTGCAATCTTGGAAGATCTCGTGCTTGGTATTTCAAAACGTGAGTTCAAGATGATTACCGTACTCGGGGCATTGCTTGGCGGTTTGATCGGAATCGTTCAGGGCCTTATCGTCTTGGCAACAAATTTATCCTAGGGGGACTATACATGACAGTGAACATTTACGACGATTTAAACAAATTGGAAGCAACATTCCGAAAAACGGATGAGTTTTTAGAAGTACAGCAAGCGGTAGTAGAAGTAAAGGCAGATGACGATGCACTAGCGTTGTTCAAAAGCTTCCGTAAAATCCAATTGAGCCTTCAGGAAAAACAGATGCAAGGTGAAGAACCAGTAGCTGAAGAACTTGAATATGCTCAAAAGACTGCACAACTTGCGCAGCAGAATCCTAAGATCATGAAAATGCTTGAAGCAGAAATGAAATTGAGCGGCTTGATTGAAGAAGTAAACCGTGTACTCATGAAACCTGTGCAACAATTATACGAATCCATCTAAAAACCGGCCTAGGCCGGTTTTTCTTCTTTCACCGCGTAAATTTGCTATAATACTGTTATGTTCTTCTAAAGAAAAAACTTCGGTTTTATAAATAGAAAGTTGGGTACTTACAATGCAAAAAATCGTCATGAAAGAAAACTATGAACAGGGCTGGATTAGGATGTTTACGCATCTAGCAAACCTTTTCTTTGAACAATCGAAAATCGTCCATGAAGATGAAGAGGGTGCGATACTGGCAAGTTTGACGTTGGAGCGGACGCTTGAGGGACAACTTGTCGGGAAGGCAATCCTTACGTGGGACGGCGTGGACTATTCGGCAGAGTTTTCTGAGACCGAAATAACGGACGATGATAAAGCGATTACCCGCCAGTTAAAGCGAATTTATTCACACGTCTTCCTTGAAACGCTTGAACAGGCAACAGGGATGCATCAGTCGTGGGGAATTTTGACAGGGATCCGTCCGATGAAGCTGTACCATAAATATCGCCGCGAGGGATACAGTACGGAAGAGGCTCAGCAATTGTTAATGGATAGCCATCGACTTTCGAGTGAAAAAAGTGAGCTACTCGCGAAAATTGCAGATGTTCAACTTCGTTCCGTGCCTGATTTACATGAATTAAAAAATGAAGTAAGTATATATATTGGCATTCCATTTTGTCCGACAAAATGTGCGTATTGCACATTCCCAGCCTATGCGATTAACCGTAAAAATGGTCGAGTCGAAACATTCCTAGACGGATTGCACGACGAAATCCGTGAAATGGGGAAATGGCTGACAGCGCGAGACATGGCCATTACGACGATTTACTTCGGCGGAGGAACACCAACATCTATTGAGGCAGAAGAAATGGATGCGCTATACGAGACCATGTATGCTTCATTCCCGAATATGGATAAAGTCAGGGAAATCACAGTAGAAGCGGGTCGTCCTGATACGATTACGCCAGCAAAAATCGAAGTACTAAAAAAATGGGGCATTGACCGGATAAGTGTCAATCCACAATCTTATACAGATGAAACACTGAAAGCGATTGGCCGTCATCATACTGTCCAAGAAACCGTCGATAAGTTCTGGCTGTCACGCGAAATGGGCATGAAAAATATTAATATGGATCTAATTATCGGTTTGCCGAATGAAGGAATGGAAGAATTCAAGCATTCGCTTGCGGAGACTGAAAAAATGCAACCTGAATCGTTGACAGTTCATACATTGTCATTCAAACGGGCATCTGAAATGACCCGCAATAAAGACAAATACAAAGTCGCGAATCGCGAAACTGTTGAGCAGATGATGAAACTTGGAGAAGAGTGGAACGCTGCAAATGGCTATGAACCGTACTATTTGTACCGTCAAAAGAACATTCTAGGTAACTTGGAAAATGTCGGCTACGCAAAGCCGGGTGAAGAAAGTATCTACAACATTATTATTATGGAAGAGGTACAGACAATTATCGGAGTTGGATGTGGAGCTTCAAGCAAGTTCATGGACCCCGAAACGGAGAAAATTACACAGTTCTATAACCCAAAAGATCCAGCGGCTTATATTCTGACGTATGAAGATTCGATTGTGAGGAAACTCGCTCATCTTGACGCGACTTTTCCAGAGATAGTTAATAAATAAAGGGTTTATTGAAAAAACACCGAATCTAAGAAGTGAATGGTAATTCATTTCTTACGAAGGGGTGTTTTTTTATGTATGCAACTGTCGAATTAAAAAAAGAGGGGCGCCTTGCGCATCTTACGTTGAATAGGCCCGCGTCGATGAACGCGATGGATAGTGTCATGATGAAGGAACTTGCGGATGTTTTTGAGGCATTGAAAAAAGATGTGTCAATCCAAGTTCTAGTGATTCAAGGAGCTGGGCGTGCATTTTCCGCGGGTGGGGATATTAAAGCGATGCTAGATCCGGATAGCCCAATGGATATTGGAAAAGTGATGGTAGATGTGTCACGCCTTGCGAAGGCACTTTATACATTGCCGCAAGTTACGATTGCGGTCGTCCATGGTGCGGCGGCAGGACTTGGGTTTAGCCTTGTACTTGGCTGCGATTATATTATTGCGGAAGAAGAGAGTAAACTTGCGATGAACTTCATCGGCATTGGTCTAATTCCCGATGGAGCCGGACATTTCTTTTTGAAAGAACGTGTTGGTGTGCCTCAAGCGAAAAGCCTCATTTGGTCAGGAACAGTGATGAATGGTCAAGAAGCACTTGAAAAAGGACTAATCGATGAAGTGGCTCAGCAAGGTAAGAGTGCTGAACGCGGAGAAGCGTTTGCGCATAAACTGCTTGCGTCGCCGATTGCCGCAATGATTGCATCGAAGCATATTCTGCATGCACAGAAAACAACAGAACTTGATAGTGTATTGGCAATGGAAAGCGAAGCACAAGTGGCGATGCGAAAAACGGCAGACCACTTGGAAGGTATTCAGGCATTTGTAGAAAAACGTAAGCCGGAGTTTATAGGGAAATGATGTTTCAGTAATATGGACACTGGTTTAGGATATGGTTTTTTTACTATGTAAATATAAATAAAAAATTCCATTGAATTCGCTACGGCGCTCGGGGATGCCTCCCCCCCTAAGCTTGACCGCTGCGCGGCTATCAGTCTTAGGGCTTCGGCTACCCCTGTGAGGCGCCTTCGCTTAGTATTTCCGGATATACATATGTTCAATATATCTACTTCCTAAATCAGTGTCTTTTATTGTACTAGACAAGTTGATCGAAAGGTTCCATACTCGTGGTGCATGTAAGTCCAAAGTAATTGTTTTGAAAAGGGTGAATAGGACAAAAAAGTACCAAGCATGCATCCGTTACACAACCGGATCCGTGCTTGGTACTTTTTATTTTATAGCGATATTATTTATATTTATCAAGCATTTCACGCCAAGAAAAATACCCTTTTTCAACAGCACGAATTAATAGTTCAGCCGTTGCAATATTCGTAGCAAGCGGGATGCCGTAGACATCACAAAGGCGTAATAAAGCACTGACGTCAGGTTCATGTGGTTGAGCAGTTAATGGATCACGGAAGAATAGGATCAAGTCCAAATCGCCAGTCGCAACCATTGCACCAATTTGCTGATCGCCACCTAAAGGCCCCGAATTAAGTCGAGTTACAGATAAATTAGTTTCGTCCATAATTCTTTTTCCAGTTGTACCGGTAGCAAATAATGTGTATTGCGAAAAGATATGTTCGTAGGCGATTGTGAAATTCACCATTTCATTTTTCTTTTCATCATGGGCAATTAATGCGATTTTCACTTCTCAACACCCCGTCTATTTGTATGATGGAAATGCTCTGTTTTATGTTTACGAATGGAACAATAACAACTTTCCAGCAGGAGAGGCAAGGCGGTGTGTTTTGTCGAGAAGGTTTTTCTCCTCGAGCATCGCTTGGCCTTTTTCTTTTGCTACGTCGTCTGTTTCAGCTGTGAATGTATCTTCTATAATTAATGCGCCTGTTGGTTCGAAAGCTGTTAGTTTATATGTTCTCACATAATTCACCCTTTCCACTCTATTGCATTCATTATACATGAAAGGCTCGGAAAAGAAATTTGTAAACAATCACTTCATATGGGAAAGTCGCTGCTATTCTATTAATAGGAATTAAGTTGAAACTTCTGTGTACTAGAAACGTATAGTTAACAGTGGGTAAGAAGAAAGGGGCAATCCAATGTCATTACTACTTGAAAATGTAACGAAAAGATTTGGAGATTTTACGGCGGTAGATGATTTGACACTGTCAGTAGGTAAAGGGACGATGTACGGATTTTTGGGGGCGAACGGTGCAGGTAAGACGACGACGTTTCGGATGATTCTTGGTCTGTTGAACGCTAATGAAGGACGGATTACATGGAATGGCAAACCAATTTCTTATGCGACGAGTCCTGAAATTGGTTATTTACCGGAAGAGCGAGGACTTTATCCGAAAATGAAAGTGGAGGAGCAGTTGATTTTTCTAGCACAATTGCGTGGCATGAAAAAATCCGATGCCAAGGCGGCTATGAATAAATGGCTGGAACGAATGGAAATTACTCATTATGCCAATAAAAAAGTGGAAGAATTATCTAAAGGAAATCAGCAGAAAATCCAAGTCGTAGCATCTCTCATGCATAACCCTCAACTATTAATTCTGGATGAACCATTTTCAGGGTTGGACCCAGTAAACGTTGAAATGTTGAAAGAGGCGATACTTCAATTTCGTAACGATGGCGCAACGATTGTATTTTCGAGCCACCGCATGGACCACGTCGAAGAATTGTGTGAGCAACTAAGTATTATCGATAAAGGGAAGCAGATTGTGAGCGGCACACTTCGTGATGTGAAGCGGTCATTTGGCAAGCAAAATGTACGCATAAATTCGGACAATGATTTAGCACATTTGGCAACAATTGCAGGTGTGAAATCTGTGCAGAAATCGATTGAAGGTGCGCTTTACCAAGTCGAATCTGAACAAGTTGCCAATGATTTGTTAACAGCTGCCTTGAAATCAGGCCCGATTCGCCATTTTGGAATTGAAGAACCTTCGTTGCAAGACATTTTCATCGAAAGGGTGGGGAAGCAACATGCGTGAATTCATGATCATTTTCAAACAGGCATTCATGACAAAAGCGAAAACGAAATCCTTCATCATAACGACATCTATCATGATTGCGGCGGTTTTCCTTTTTGCCAATATGGAGAAAATCATTGATACCGTTAAAAGTGTGACAGGTGGGGATAGTGATTCGGCGGAAGTGCTGCAAGTACTGGATGAAAGTGGTGTTCTTGCAGATCGGCTGAAAATGCAGTTCGAGTCAAACGAATCAGACGTTAAGGTGGAACTGTCCAGTAAATCGGAAAAGGAACTTACAAAAGAAGTGAAAGAAGGGGAAATCGATTCGTACGTAACACTTGCACTTGATAATACGAATACAATTCAAGCAAACTACGTCTCGATGAGTGCTATGGAATTCAATCTTCCCATGATGCTACAAGAAGCACTTCGGTCGATCCAAACGGAAATGAAAGCGGAGGAGCTCTCATTGTCTGGTGATCAAGTGCAGACGTTGTTTGCGCCCATCCAATTCGAACAGCAATCAGTATCTCCGTCAGCAAAGTCTGAAGAAGAATTGAGTCAGGCACGTGGTCTCGTCTATGTACTCATGTTTCTTATCTATTTTGCAGTCATTGTTTATTCGAGTATGATTGCAACAGAAGTTGCAGCGGAAAAATCATCACGTGTGATGGAAATTCTTATCTCAAGTGTGTCACCTGTTAAGCATATGTTTGCAAAAGTACTTGGTATTGGATCGCTTGGTCTTGTGCAAATGGTATTGTTGGGTCTAGCGGGGTACATTGCATTGAAAACGACAGCTTCTGAGATGGCAGACGGCTTCTTTTCCGTCTTTGGCTTTTCAACTATGAATGTGGGAACGCTTGTCTATGCACTCGTCTTCTTCTTATTGGGATACTTCCTCTTTGCGACGCTAGCAGCTCTTTTGGGCTCACTCGTTAGCCGGACAGAAGATGTCCAGCAGATTATTATGCCAATGACATTGCTGATTGTGGCAGGGTTCATGATTGCGGCAACAGGGCTCGGAAATCCTGAAATGGCCTATATAAAATATGCTTCGTTTTTCCCATTCTTTGCACCACTGGTTATGTTCTTACGTGTCGGTATGCTTGATTTGCCAGCATGGGAACCGTTATTGTCAATTGCGATCATGCTCGTGACGATTTTCATCCTAGGCTTCTTCGGAGCACGTGTTTACCGTGGCGGCGTTCTTATGTACGGACCGTCACGTTCATTGAAAGATATTAAAAAAGCTATTCAGCTCGGAAAAGAATAAGTGAGATGTGGAAAGACTCTGATTAATTCGTAACGGGTTCGGTTGATAAGGAGAAAACATTAAGTAACAACTCGATAGGGGACATAATTCGCATACGAATTAGTGTCTCCTTTTTCGTTGTCTTATCAATAGGTCTAATCAATTTGACATACTTATTAGCACATCAATAGGCATGCAAATTGAATAGACCACATAAATTTATGCGGTGTTGCTAAAACCAGTGCTAAAATTGAAATAGTTCGCTTAATATAAAGCGAACTATTTTTTGAAGGAATTTGGAAATTTTATGTTAAAATAAATTTAAGTATTGTGAAAGTTTTCACTTAAACTAACGGGGCATTTTAGTTGAAGATCGATGTTTATTTAACTTGTGTTCAACAATCGGGCTAGATTGTTGAATAAAAAGAGACGGATTATGATGAAATTAAGAGGGTTATTTTGGAGTATTAAAATATATAAAAAAACAAAGGATAAATAAGGTATGCTTCTTTCTTTATTTAATACTTTTTAAAAGTTAATATAGAATCAAGTAAATATCACAGGAGGCTCATCATGAAAGCAATCACTGTAAAACAACCAGGCGGAGCAGATCAATTACAAATTACAGAACATGCTAAACCAGACCCAAAGGATGGGGAAATATTAATCAAGGTAAAAGCATCAGCCGTTAACCGAACGGATATTATTAATCGTGAAAATGGTTTGGGATATTTGGACAATCCAATTTTAGGTGTAGAGGTTGCTGGAATTGTTGAAAAAGTAGGCACAGGTTCAGAAATCGAGGTTGGTACGCGCGTTATGGGGCTTGTGAATGGTGGCGGTTATGCCGAATACGTTGTAATGCCGGCTGACAGAGCGATGGTGATTCCTGAACAGCTCTCATTTGAGGAAGCTGCTGCTATTCCTGAAGTGTTTTTAACCGCCTATCAAACGTTATTTTGGATTGGGCAATTACGTACAAATGAAAACGTGCTGATCCACGCTGGCGGGAGTGGAGTCGGAACTGCAGCGATTCAACTTGCGAAGCAAATCGGTCAAGCGAATGTCATAACGACAGCCGGATCGGAAGAGAAGCTTGATTTTTGCCGGTCATTAGGGGCGGATATTTGTATAAACTATAAGGAACAGAACTTTGATGAGGAAATATTGAATATCACCAAAAATCAAGGGGTTGATTTGATTCTTGATTTCATTGGTTCATCCTATTGGAGTAAGAATCTTTCAAGCATCAAAGTAGATGGACGTTGGGTGTTAATTGGGATTTTAGGAGGGGCAAATATAGAAAACGTTAATTTAATGGATTTATTATCAAAACGCATTCAGCTGACTGGCACATTGCTTACACCAAGAAGCGATGAATACAAGGTAGCACTGACAACTGAATTTTCCGCCCAAACCCTAGACCTTTTTGCCAATAACAAGCTTCGTCCGATTGTTGATCAAGTTTTTCCTTTTAATCAAATCCAACAAGCACATGAACATATGGAGAACAACAAAAACATCGGAAAGATTATTTTAAAGGTAGATTAATACGACTGAAGAATACTGGTGAATTTTTTTGCTTTTCAGTCTTTCTAGAAGGGGATTTGGACTAAAATTAACTAAGTGAGCTTTAGTGGAATCATATATCTAAGGTAGTTCCATAAACGGGCGCTTTTCTTTAATAAGAAGGTGTCTTTTTGCATGGCCAACACATTTAAGGGATTTGAGTTTATTGAGGTGAAAAAAAGATTGTGAAAGTACTCACTTAAAGTAAAGGGTACTTTGGTAAAATAAGGATAGTAAATATTCGTCAAAAAACGCTCAGATTTGAGCGTTTTTATTTGCCATTTATATTGTTAATTTGCTGTTGAAGCATATACCAATTAGTATGATATTTACACTGTCAATAGCGTTTTTCTCCCCATCAACCGAACCCGTTAATTAATTCGCAGAGTCTTTTCATTTGTGGTAAAATGGGAACAAGTATTCGTAGAATGAAGGAGGGCTCCCACTTGTCAACAATCCGATTTATCCACACAGCTGATTTGCATCTCGACAGCCCGT
>CAZWAW010000027.1:0-31217 GCA_964632025.1 uncultured Sporosarcina sp. | reverse complement strand
CATATTTTACCGTTGAGTGTCGTATTTGCTGAAGGTGTTTTTAGAGAAACAATCGATATGACACAGGAAGAGTTTTATGACAAATTACGTGTTGCAAAAACTCATCCCAAAACCTCCCAACCTGCTATTGGCGAAATGGTCGCCCTTTACGAAAAACTACAGGAACAAGGATATGATTGCGCAATTGCCTTGCATGTGTCTAGTGGCTTATCCGGTACATTTGACAGTTCGCAGGCGGCTGCGCAAATGGTAGACTTCAAGATTTATCCTATTGACTCGGAAATCGGTTCCTATCCTATGATAAAAATGATTGAAATTGGCAATGAACTACTAGACAAGGAGCATAACGTTGAAGAAGTCGTCGCAGCCATTAAAAAAGTAACGAAAAATTCCAAGTTATCCTTCATACCTGCCAATCTGAATCAGCTCCATAAAAGCGGTCGTGTCTCTGGAACACAAGCATTTTTAAGTAATTTGCTAAATATTAAAGTCATCATCTCGTTTGTTGATGGAAAACCCGTGATGAAAGAAAAAGTTCGTGCCAATAAACGAGCTAAAAAAAATGTAACAGATTTGCTACGCAGCGACATGAAAAAAGGAACCGTTCCAGAAATCGCAGTGATACACTGTAACAATGCAACAGATGCTGAAAGCTGGAAAGAAGAGCTATTGCAGGAATTTCCAAACTTAAAAGTACAAGTTCTCACTCTCAGCGTCTGCGTAGGCGTACACGCAGGTGAAGGTACTACTGGCTTAAGTTGGGTGAGGTATTGAATGTAGACGCTAAAAAATAAGCTGACCGCCTTGTACTTAGAGGCAATCAGCTTATTTTTATTGAATACATATAAGCTTGTTCAATATCTGGACATCAACTTGCAACTTTCCCATCCCTAATCCGTCCAATGCTTATGGTATGATAGTGAAATGCGAGGTGGTACCTATGACAATACGCTATCCGAACGGCAAGAAATATGTACCCATTCAGAAGATAGGCATTCAAAAAAAAATCGATCTTTCATTCAGTAACCGTGGGAAGTCCTTGGAAGATGAATTGAATGAAACGAATGAGTTCTATTTAAGTCGTGGCATCGCTGTCATCCATAAGAAACCCGTTCCAATCCAAGTCGTAAACGTGAACTATCCGGCAAGAAGTGCCGCCGTCATAACAGAAGCTTATTTCCGGACGCCGTCTACAACTGACTTTAACGGGGTATGGCAAGGGAAATATATTGATTTCGAAGCAAAAGAAACAAAGAGTGCGACATCTTTTCCTTTACAAAATATTCATGACCATCAGGTGGAACATATGAAATCTGCGTCTGACCAAGGTGGAGTCGTATTTTTCATCGTAAAATTCACCTCACTTGACCGTTATTTTATCGTTCCATATGATAGTTTTGAGAAATATTGGGAAAGAATGAAAACAGGCGGAAGAAAATCGATTACTCTTATAGAGTTCGAAGCCATGTCCTTGGAGATTCTACCACGTTTCAATCCAAGGCTCGATTATTTAAAAGCGGTGTCTATCATGACAACGACATCAAACAACGCAACTGAAAGGCAGGAAGAAGTATGAGCGATAATATAAATTCAAGAGCTGGACGCCGAAAAACAATTGAGGCAGAACGCACAAAGAAAAAGAGTAAAAAGACGAATAAAGGAAAAGGCATCATTAAGAAAGTCGTTCTGGCAATCGTCGCCATCGGAGTTGCCATACTGATCGGCGGCGCGGGCTTGTTCGCTTTTTATGCAAGTTCTGCACCCGATCTCGATGAAAACCTATTGAAAGACCCCTTATCATCGGATTTTCTTGATATCAACGGTGATGTCTTCATGAAATCAGGCGCTGAAAAAAGGGAGTTCGTCCCCTACTCCGAAATCCCGGACCGGATGCAAGATGCAATACTCGCAACTGAAGACGTCCGTTTCTATTCCCACCACGGGATGGATTTTTGGAGGCTTGGCGGTGCAGTTATCGCAAACTTTAGAAGTGGTTTCGGTTCTCAAGGAGCGAGTACACTTACCCAACAGGTAATTAAAAACTCATTCCTTTCTGAAGAGAAAACCTTAAAAAGGAAGGCGCAAGAAGCATGGCTCGCTTTCCAGCTTGAACGTAAATATGAAAAAGAAGAAATTTTTGAAATGTACTTCAATAAGATCCTAATGTCCGGAAATAACTACGGATTTGGAACAGCTTCCAAATACTTTTACGGTAAAAACCTGAATGAACTTGAACTACACGAAGTCGCTATGTTGGCAGGACTTCCACAAAGTCCAAACGGTTACAATCCTTATAAGAATCCTGCACGTGCTAAAAAACGACGTAATATCGTTCTTGGGCTCATGTACCAGCATAAAAAAATTACAAAAGTCGAGATGGATGCAGCAAAAGCGATGCCAGTCACAGGAACATTACTCGCTGACGATAAAAGACAGGTTAGTAACACAAAATACCCGGCTTACGTCGATCTCGTGCTCTCGGAATTGGAAGATGCCGGTATGTCACACTTGCTGGCTGAAGGCATAAAAATTCAAACGAATTTGGATCCCGCAGCTCAGCAATCTGTAGAGGATGCATTAAACACCAACGACTTATATGAGTCCGAAAAAATGCAGGCCGGAATGACCGTCCTCGATACCAAAACGGGTGCAATCGTTGCAGTCGGTGGAGGGCGTAATTACTCTGGAACGGACTGGAACTTTGCTACAGACCAAAAACGTCAACCCGGATCGGTAATTAAACCGGTTCTCTCCTACGGTCCAGCCATTGAAAACCTTAGCTGGTCAACCGGAAAAACGGTCGTAGATGAGCCTTACAACTATAAAGGAACAAACAAAGCCATTCGAAACGTTGATGGCAAATACCAAGGGACAATGACAATTCGAGAAGCATTATATAAATCTCGAAACATTCCTGCAGTAAAAGTGTTTGAAGAAGTCGGGACTGGGAAGGCAGGTGCTTTCGCTAAAGGACTCGGACTTACGTATGATAAATTGAATTCTTCCAATGCGCTTGGTGGCGGAGAATATGATTTTTCTACACTTGAGATGGCAGGAGCCTATTCAGCATTTGGTAACGGCGGGATTTACACAAAACCGCATGCCATCAAGGAAATTATTTTTAGAGATGGCAAAAAGGCACCTAACATGACACCGGATCCCGAAACGGTCATGAAAGATTCGACTGCCTATATGGTAACGGATATTTTACGAAATGTATTAACAGCTGGAACAGGAACAAAAGCAGCTATTTCAGGTCTGGATATTGCCGGTAAAACCGGGACAACAAATTATCCTTCTGAAATCATAACAAAGAACGGCTTGAAGAATTCAGACGTTCCCGATTCATGGTTTGCAGGCTATACGACAGATTATACAATTGCCGTATGGGGCGGTTATGAGAAATATGCAACACCTATCACTACATTCGACAAAGGGAGATATGTCCCTCAAAATCTGTTTCGCATGGTCATGAGTGACATCTCCGCTGGAAAAAATACGTCCCGGTTCCAAAAACCCGGTTCCGTGGAGGAAGCGACGATTGAATACGGTTCAAACCCACTTGTTCTAGCAAGTCGGACGACACCTAGTAATCGAAAGCGCACAGAACTATTCGTCAGAGGGACTGCCCCAGTAGAAGTCGCTGAAGAGGAAATTATCGAACTTGAAGCACCGAATGGTTTGGCTGCCCACTATAATGCGGAAACGAGTTCTATTGATTTAAACTGGTCCCATAATGCTCCCGTTTCTGAAGCTATAGTAGGCAACGTAGAGTTCACCGTGTTAGTGGGCGTTGATGGCGGCGATATGCAAGAAATGACAACAACGACAGACACGTCCGTTACGTTCTCAGGAGCCGAAGCTGGCCGAACATATACATTCTCGGTCGTTGCTAAACTCGACGACCTGGTAAGCGGCCCTGCGACCACAACCGTTCAGATTGATGAAGTTACTGAAGAAGTCCCAATACCTGATGAAGGAATTGATACTGAAAATCCTGACGGCGGAGATTGGAACGATGGCAATAACGGAAATAATGGTAACGACTGGAACAGCGGAAATAACGGCAACAATAACAACAATGGGAATAACGGCAACAACAGTAACAATGGTAATGGTGGTAACGAGGGCACTACGAATCCGGATGATGGTACCGGCACCACAGTTCCACCAGAACCAGATACCGGTACTGGAACGGATGGGACCACTACTGATGACGGTACTGGTGCCCCGTAACAATCTTTTTCATAAACGAAAAACAGAAACCCAAATGCCTAATCAGCATTTGGGTTTCTGTTTTTTTATTTCTTTTGTATCGACAATCTGGCAACTTTCTTTTTTGTTTCTGTAAAAAGTGCATCCAGTTGAATATGAGCGTAATGGCTCGATATTTTATCTTTCACAAATTCGAAGCGTTCTTCACCGTTCAGTGGAAGTAATATATAAACAACCTTTCCTTTACGGTCATCTAACTCTTTCCCACCGTGCTCAAGTAATTGACTATAATTATCAATCGCAACATTCATCAACTCAACTGCTTGATGATCTTTTTTGTCATAAAAAGCTTCAATCTGGTCGCGTACTGTTTCCCATTGTTCAAAATAGGGTGCCAGCAGCTTCTTATTGATACCGTTCACTTCATTCAGCATTTGCTTTCATCCTCTTCTTCCCTTCCCTGCATAACGGCAGGAGTGGACAAATAGTACATCCGGGATTTTGCGCTTTACAATGGTACCTTCCGAAAAAAATGATTTGGTGATGCGTATCTGTCCATTTTTCCATCGGCGTCCAGCGCATGATTTTCTCTTCAACAGCTAGCACTGAATCTTTCCACCTATTCATACCTAGTCGCTTCGCAACACGTTCCAGATGTGTATCGATGGCAATAGCAGGTATGCCAAATGCATTCGATATGACAACGTTGGCTGTTTTACGGCCGACGCCTGGCAACGTCATCATAACGTCTCTATTAGCCGGCACTTCCCCGTCAAAATTGTCAATAAGCATTTGACTTAGGGCTTGAATATTTTTCGCCTTATTGCGAAATAACCCAATCGATCTGATATCCCTCTGTAGTTCCTCGACATCAACCGCGAGATAATCTTCAGGCGTTTTATATTTTTTAAATAGTTCCGCCGTCACTCGATTAACGAGAACATCCGTACATTGGGCAGATAGCAACGTTGCTATTGTCAATTCAAAAGGATTGTCGTGCACCAGTTCACAATGTGCATCTGGGAACATTTCGCCGAATTGTTCAAGGCAAAATTCCCATTGTTTTTTCGTCAGCATGTACTCCCACCTAATCCCGTTCTTCCAGCCAATTATAGAAAGGTACACGTTTTACCGACACAGTTTTTTCTGGTTGCTGTGACGGACGTGTCCCAACGGTCCGGAATGACTTTGTTTGACGTTCAACATCAGACAATGTCTTAACATTTTTCTTTTTCCATTCAAAAAGAATCCGATCGATATACCGGAGACTTAATTTTTGTGCTATGACCGCTTCTTTTAATGCTGCGCGAATAATTTCGACTGTATGTCCATCGTCATCTAGCCACATCGTGATTGATTCGCACTCCATTGGTGATAGAAAGCGTCCAAATTCTTGTTCGAAGAGCGAAAAAATTTCTCCTTCCGCATTCTTATGCGTCTCTTCCTCAGCCTCATTCGTTGCGAACGCAATATGGTCGACTAATCGATCCCACAAAGGCTGCAATGAAAAAGTTTCATGTAAAACACCTTTTTGATCTTCACTTTGACCAATCCGAAGTAAACCGTGCTGCATTAAACGTTGTAAAACCATGGACACTTCATTTTCCGTTAAATCCATGCGACTTGCAAACTCGTTGGGAGTTGGAAAATGATTACCCTCGGATTTGTATGCTGTCATATGCATAATCAGCATTGCATCCAAATCTTTGATCCCAAGACTTTTATAATTGTGAAAAAAGAGCTGGGAAATGTTAACATTTCCCTGCTCAATCCAAATTCGGAGCCGTTCTTCGTGTTGCATGTCCGAACTCCTCTCTTCTATTTAGGTATTAAGGGTACAATCTGTTCAAAAGACGTGGGAACGGAATCGTTTCACGCACGTGTTCAACACCTGAAATCCAAGCGACCGTACGTTCAAGCCCAAGTCCAAATCCTGAGTGCGGCACTGCTCCGTATTTACTAAGATCCAAATACCATTCATAAGCAGACTCATCAAGATTATGCTCTTTGATTCGTTGTTTCATCAGCTCATAGTCATGAACTCGTTCAGAACCACCGATGATTTCACCGTAGCCTTCAGGAGCGATCATATCTGCACAAAGAACAACATCGTCCCGTTCAGGATGTGGTTGCATATAGAACGGTTTGATACCGATTGGATAATGCGTGATGAATACTGGCATATCATAACTTTCAGCAATTGCTGTTTCGTGTGGTGCTCCGAAATCTTCTCCCCATTTAATGTCATCAAAGCCGTTGTCATTCAGGAATTTGATAGCATCATCGTATGAAATACGTGGGAATGGCGCTTGAATTTTTTCAAGCTTAGACAAATCACGTTCAAGTCTTTCAAGTTCAATTGGACAGTTTTGCAGCACTGATTGAATAACATGCGTTACAAACTGTTCCTGAATGACCAGACTTTCTTCAAACTCGACGAAAGCCATTTCAGGTTCAATCATCCAAAACTCAATCAAGTGACGGCGTGTTTTTGATTTTTCCGCACGGAATGTCGGTCCAAATGAGAACACTTTTCCAAGTGCCATAGCTGCAGCTTCCATGTAAAGCTGACCGGATTGTGAAAGGAATGCGTCCTCATCAAAATACTTCGTTTTGAACAGTTCAGATGTCCCTTCTGGTGAAGAACCTGTCAAAATGGGAGGATCTACTTTAACGAAGCCATTCATGTGGAAAAATTCATACGTTGCGCGAATTACTTCGTCGCGGATTTTCATAACAGCATGTTGTTTACGAGACCGGAGCCATAGATGACGGTGGTCCATCAAAAACTCTGTTCCGTGTTCTTTCGGTGTGATTGGATAATCGACTGCTTCATGAATGACTTCAATGTCTTTCACTTGTAGTTCATAACCAAATGTCGAGCGCTCATCTACAGTTACTTCTGCTGTTATATAAAGCGAGCTTTCTTGTGTCATTGATTTTGCTTTTGCAAAAATATCCTCGCCTACAACTTCTTTTACTACGACTCCTTGGACGAATCCTGAACCATCACGCAGTTGCAGGAAAGCAATTTTTCCGCTTGAGCGTTTATTGGCAAGCCATCCGCCGATACGAACTGTTTCACCAGCGTGGTTTGGCATTTCATGTATCATGATTGTTTTCATAATAACCTCCGAAAGTTAAACTTCTCTATTTTTAAAAGACATGAAAGGATAAGTTTCCCGACACAGAACAGTGCTGGGGCTGGACGGCGCCTTGTGCTTTTCTTATTCTTTCCAATTCGCTTCTACAAATGCATGAATACGTCGAATTGCTTCTTCGAGTAATTCGATTGATGTTGCATAAGACAACCGAATAGTATCCGGAGAACCAAAACCAGATCCAGGGATAACAGCGACATTTGCTGTCGTTAATAATGCTGCAGCGAAATCATCGACATTCGCAAACCCTGTGTTCTTAACTGCTTCTGAAACATCCGGAAGAAGATAGAAAGCGCCTTGCGGCTTAATAACGTTAAATCCAGGAATAGCCGATAGTTGCGGATAAACTTGTTCCAAACGAGACTCAAAAGCTTTACGCATCGTTTCAACTGCATCTTGCGGTCCGTTATAAGCTTCGATTGTCGCATACTGGGAAGTTGTCGTCGGATTTGATGTCGAGTGACTTGCAAGATCTGTCATTGCGTTAACAATGTCTGCATCCCCCGCAACATAACCAATACGCCAGCCAGTCATTGAATGTGATTTGGATACGCCATTAATGAGTAATGTCCGCTTCTTTGCATCATCGGAAAGCTGTGCAATGGAAACATGTTTTTCTCCACCATAAACGAGCTTTTCGTAAATTTCATCCGAAATAATCCAGATGTCCTTTTCTTTACAAACGTCCGCAATTTGCTGTAATTCTTCTTTTGAGTAAATCATGCCTGTCGGGTTCCCCGGCGAGTTAATGATGACTGCTTTTGTTTTAGCTGTAACCGCGTCACGAATTTGCTGCGCTGTCACTTTAAATTGTGCTGCCGCGGTCCCTTCGATATGTACGGGAACTCCGCCTGCTAACTTTACTTGTTCTGGATAGCTGACCCAGTAAGGCGATGGAATGATAACTTCATCATCCGGATTGAGCATAACTTGGAACAAAGTATATAGTACATGCTTTGCACCAATCCCAATCATGATTTCTTTTCTAGAATAGTCTAATCCCTGGTCTTTTTGTAGCTTTTGAATGATGGCATCTTTAAGAGCCGGCAGACCACCGGCAGGTGTATATTTCGTCTTGCCTTCTTTCATCGATGTATACGCCGCTTCAATAATGTTAGCCGGCGTATTATAATCGGGCTCTCCTGCACCAAGACCAATTACATCAATACCTGATTCTTTCATTTCTTTCGCTTTTGCCGTTATGGCAAGCGTCGTTGATGGCGAAAGAGTATTCACCCTGGATGCTAATGATTTCGTCAATTGTATCGCTCCCTTAGAGATTCAATATTCGTTTCCACCATTGACCGTTCTCGAAAAACACATAAACGTAATTTAGTTTTCCGTTATCACTTTTAAATGCGACTTCCCAAACTGGGCCTTCTTCCTCTAGCCCAAGCTTGACATGAAGAATTTTTTCTACATCCAGTTCCTTTTTGACGTTTGCAACGGCCTTTTCTGCCGAAATCCCATCCGTCAACTTCACTTCTTTAAAACCGTCTTTTGAGTTTTCTTCAACGAAGACCGCTTTTTCTTTGCCATCCCCGTCCACACCGAATACCGTTACAGTCGGAACTGTCCCATTGAAGACATCAGCAGAACTTACTGAAGCGAGCTGACCCGATTGAATCGCGGATTCGATTGCTGCCTTTTTAGTCGCCGAAAAAGGTTTATTGGCATTGACTAAAACCGCGACGGTGATGACTGAAGTTAACATTAAAAGGAAGACGACGATGAATTTAATCCAATTCAGCATAAATCTTCACGTCCTGTACGTCGTAAAAATGTTTTTTCCGAATCATTATGACTCGCTTCCTTTAAGATACCTATTCATTATAGCAATTTTCGAGTTCATTAACCATAAGTTCGAGTGACACTTTTTTCACAGGTACATTCGGAAATGCCTCCAAGAAGCGCTGACCATACGACTTTGTTTCAATCCGCCTATCCAAAATAATGAAAAAACCCTTATCTGAAGATGAACGAATGAGTCTGCCGAAACCTTGCCGTAATCGCATAACCGCTTCTGGTAAGGCGTGCTCGGTGAATGGATTTAGCCCAGAATCCGTCAGCTTAGCCGCTTTCGCCTTGTAAACCGGCTCTTCTGGGGATGAAAACGGCAACCTGACGACGATAACTGCAGCCAACGCATCCCCAGGTACGTCAACACCTTCCCAGAAACTGTTCGTTCCAAATAGAACGGAATTCGTAAACTGCCTAAAAGACTTCAATAATCGGATCCGGCTACCCGAACTAATTCCTTGCGCAAACAACGTATAATCCTCTAACTGTTGACTTTCTGCTATTAGATCATAGGTTTTTCTCAGCATATCTTGTGAAGTGAACAAGACAAAGAGCCTTCCGCCCGTGGCCATGACTGTCTGAACGACTGCGTCTGTGACGGCTTCGATATAATCGGATTGACTGACTTGCTGAATATCAGGCATATCGTTAACAATGAATACTTCCGCCCCTTCATAGAAATGGGCAGGCGCATCAAATGTTAAGAGCGGTATTGAATCAGCGATACCCAGCTGTCTTGCAATGAAACGCTCATTCTCCGGAATCGCAAGTGTTCCAGACGTCCACACAATGCCCGTTTGTTCATCCTTCAGCCTGTCAATGAACGCACGAATCATTCCAGATCCATCTAGTGAACGTTTGATAACAGTTAGGCTTCCCGGAATACTACGCATATCTTTTTCAATCCAGACTGTGAAGTCATCCGAATTATCTTCTACAAAGACTTCCACCCATTCTCCCGCTTTGATGGTCATTTCACGGACCCAAAAATCCCATTCTGAAAGAGTTGCCTGTTCATTCCCGGTCATATTGTCAACGTGAATGGCTAAACCACTTGTGAACGATTCAGCTTGACGAATGTAGTCTGACATCGCTTCAGCAACTTGTGAAAAATCGGTTCTTCCATAGTTCAGTTCAGCTAATGAATAAATGATTCTGTTTCCCTGTTGCTTTTTGCGCTTTGCAGGGTTAAATGTAATCAAGGTAGCTACCGCATAATCGAACAATGTCAAAAACTTCGCGTATGCAGAATCCAGCTGAGCCCTACTGCGAGATTGATTTGTTTCGAATTGAGTATTGAGCTGATCAACTTGATGCAACAATTGCCCCGTCGCATCAGACGCAATCTGCCCCATGACATACTTCCAATTGGTGTAGGAAAATACGGTTTCATTCATAAATGTTGCCGCTTGAACAAATTGATGGGCCTCATCAACAACGAGTCCGGCGAGTGAGGTGAAAATCTTTTGCTCTCTATTCATATCAGAAAGGAGCATTGAGTGATTTGTGATTATTAAATTCGAATGTCCGCATCTTTCGAGCAACTTGTGATGATAATCCGCGACTTGTTCATCATGTGCCAGCACATTTGACCGCTTTCGAATTCGGTCAACAAACAGCTGGCCTCCACCAGATACATTTAGTTCCTCCAAATCACCAGACACGGTTTCCGTAAGCCAGACGAGGGTTTGCATGATGGCAAACGTTTCATCATACGACTCATCAGCAATGCGTAGCAGTTCCTCGAATTTACCAAGTGAAATGTATTGTTCTCTACCTTTCAATACGGTTGCCGTCACATCAGATCCAAGTATTATTCGTGCTTTCCCTAGTTCTTCATCCATGATTTTATCAGCAAGATGATTGGTGTATGTACTGATAACCACAGGTTTTCCAGTTGCGATTGAATGAATAGCTGCTGGCAAGAGATAAGCCATTGTTTTTCCAATTCCAGTCGGCACTTCTGCAATAATTTCTGATTGTCCAGACAACGCATGCCACACTGTATCCATAAATCCGAACTGCGATTCCCTTCGTTCGAAATCAGGATAGGCTTTTTTCAATCGAGCTATTTTCTCCTGATTGTCAATCGGATACACTGGATGATCAAAGTGATTATCCTTCGCAATCGACATGTTTCGATAGGGAATTCCGCGGAAAAATGAATAATCCGAGCTTACTTTTTTCGTCCGCGCCAATTTTAGCGCTTCGTAGAAAAGTGTCGAAAGATCTGATTTTAACCGAAACGATCTACGGTGTAAAAGATTCAGCGTATCCTCTGGTAATGTATACAATTTAGCCATGCAAATAAGAAACAACTTTGCAGTCGCCTCTGCATCCTCATCAGCGCGATGTGCAGATCCCAGCGGAATTCCAAGCTCTTCAGTAATGTCTTGTAACCTGTAACTTGGAGCGGATGGGATTAAGATTTTAGACAGTTCAACCGTGTCGATTTTCTTCCCTGTCCACTTACCAACACCGCATCTTGCAAACTCGCTTTGAAGGAAAGACAAGTCGAAATCAGTATTATGCGCTATAAATACCGTCCCTTCCAAAAGGAGAGCGACTTCTGCTGCGATTTCATCAAAAAACGGTGCGTCTATCACGTCTTCGTCGGAAATAGACGTCAATTGACGGATGAAAGCTGGAATTTTTTGTCCTGGATTAACAAAGCGGACATACTTCTCCCCAATTATCCCATCTTTAATAAACACAATCGCGATTTGAATCATCCGATCCCCTTTAGTCGGTGAATGGCCGGTTGTTTCAAGATCGACGACTGCATACGTTTTGTTGTGCATTCGATCATCAACTTCCTGTTTAACATACTACTGCAAATTGTATCACATTCCGGCTTTCGAGTCGGTACAAAGCCTATAAAGATTGATAAAAAAAATAAAAGGCTCATTAGGAATCATGCGAACCGATTCAAAATAAGCCCCTTAAATTAGATAGTCATGCCTTGCTTTTCACGAATAATTTCTTTCACACCGTTTTTTTCATCCATGATAAGAACGGTTGGTTCATGCGTACGCGCTTCTTCATCCGTCATATAGACATAAGAGAGGATGATTACGATATCGCCACGTTGCACAAGACGCGCTGCCGCGCCATTGACACAGATAACACCACTTCCGCGTTCCCCTGCAATGATATACGTTTCAAAACGTGAACCGTTGTTGTTGTTAACTACATGCACTTTCTCATTCGGCAACATACCTGCCGCGTCGAGGAGATCAGCGTCAATCGTAATACTCCCGACATAGTTTAAATCAGCCTCTGTTACAGTTGCTCTGTGTAATTTACTGTTCATCATCATTCTGAACATGATAACCATCCTTTTGTTGACATAATTGTATTATCTATTAGCCTTGTCTTTCCGAATTTCACAGCACATGCAAGAATTGCCTCGTCTGACGAACCATCATATTCTGTAAGCCCCGGATAGGACAGTAGTGAAACATAATCCATTATGCCCGAACTATTTGCTGTTATGAAAGCAACGATTTCCCGTTCAATTTCATCCACCGCGACACCATCATTGAACAACAAAACACCCTTTTTAAGTGCTTGCTGGATAACCGGCGCCTCCGCACGTTCGATGTCAGTAAGATTGACATTTCTAGAACTTTTCGCAAGGCCATCTTGCTCGCGGACAATCGGAACCCGTTCAATTGACGTTCTCAAGTTATAATCACGAACAAATGTCTCAATTATCGCCAGTTGCTGCGCGTCTTTCATACCAAAGTAAGACCTATCTGGGTCCACGATATTAAATAGTTTCAAAACAACTTTCAGTACACCATCAAAATGACTGGGACGAGATACCCCGCATAGAACTTTTGACTGAGGCCCCGGCAAGATGCGAACACCACCGTCTTGCGGATACATTTCTTCCGGTGTCGGCATGAACAAAATGTCGACACCCGCCTCTTTAGCGAGACTTGCATCACGTTCTGCATCACGCGGATAAGCTTCAAAATCTTCCCCAGGACCAAACTGTGCTGGATTGACAAAAATACTCATGACAACAATATCATTGTGCTCTCTTGCTTGCTTCACAAGCGTCAAGTGACCTTCATGTAAAAAACCCATCGTTGGCACGAAACCGACTGTACGGCCTTCGCGTTTAGTGCGGTCAATCATACCTTGCAGGGTCTCAATCGAGTGAACAACCGCCATATTAATTGCCATCATTATTGCCCCCGTATAGCGCCGTCAATTCTTCTTCTTTCATCGTAAAGCGATGCCGTTCTGCTGGGAATGAACCATCTTTCACTGATGCCACATACTTTTTCAAACCGTCATGAATAACTGTTCCAACATCTGCAAACGCCTCAACAAATTTCGGGACGTGATGACTGCCATACTTTATAGTGTCATGGTAAACAAGCACTTGACCGTCCGTTCCTGCTCCTGCACCAATGCCGATGATTGGTATCGAAACTGCTGCCGCAACTTGTTCCCCTAGCTGATAAGGAATACATTCTAAGACGATCATAAATGCTCCTGCTGCTTCACATGCACGCGCATCATCAATAAGTTGCTGAGCCGCTTCCGCAGTCTTCCCTTGTACTTTATAACCTCCGACAACGGATGCAGACTGAGGCAATAGACCAAGATGTGCCACGATTGGAATTCCTGTTCCAGTTAGGAGACGAATCGTATCGACCACGTTCCCTGCACCCTCAAGCTTTAATGCATTAGCGCCTGTTTGTTGAAAAATACGGACCGCATCTGTTAGCGTTCTGTCTGCGCTACCGTGATAAGAACCGAACGGCATGTCAACAACAAGAAACGTCTCCTTCGCCCCTCTTCTAGTCGCGCTACCATGATGGATCATGTCATCCGTCGTAACCGCAATTGTCGAATCGTAGCCGAGAACAACCATGCCTAGTGAGTCTCCCACGAGAATTATATCGACTCCCGCTTCTTCCGCAAGTTTTGCAGACGGGTAATCATAAGCCGTCAACATAACAATCTTTTCGTTGGCCTTTTTCATTTTGCTAAAATCAACTGTGCTTTTCATCTTATTATTCCCCTCTCTTTTGAGAAGAAACCGGATATAAAAACCCTTCTGCGCCAAAAATGGACAGAAGGGTTGTATCATCTTGTGATGGTTTCCTCCGTCCCTGTCTTTTTATAAAGATCAAGGCAGATCATATTGAATTTTAAGTTTCCAAAAGTTTCTAACAGGTGCAGTTCACACTAGATACCGCCCTTCGAAACTACTATAACAAATTGAAAGTTACATGTATAGCGATCAATTTGAAAGCTCGATATCTGCCGAATAGATACCTCGAATGGTACCGTCATCAAGCTTAAGCTCCAGTACACCTTCTTCAGAAATACCGAGCGCTGTCCCCACAATCGTTTCATTGAGCATAACCGCCCGAATCCGCTTCCCAGTCGTATTGGAATAGCCTTCCCATAGTATTTTGATTGGCCCAAAGCCATGTTTTACATAGAGATCAGTATATATTTCGAGAAAACCAAGCGTTTTTGCAATCAATTGTGCACGATCGATAGGCTCCCCAGTTAACATTTTAAGTGATGTCGCTATGCCATGCAGTTCCTCCGGAAAATCCGATTCGTCCTGATTAACGTTCATGCCAATTCCTAGAATGACTGCCTTTACTTGATCAGGGTCTGCTTGAAGCTCCGTTAAAATCCCCGTTACTTTTTTGCCTTTGACCAGGATATCATTCGGCCATTTAATATCTGGATCGATTCCTGTCATTTCCTGAATGGCACGTGTTACGGCGACCGCTGCAACTAACGTCATCTGTGGAGCTTGTTGTGGTGTTAGTGTCGGCCGTGTAATAACACTCATCCATATCCCTTTACCCGCTGTCGAGCTCCATGGACGAGCCATGCGGCCTCTTCCAGCAGTTTGTTCTTCCGCTATAACAACCGTTCCATCTGCCGCGCCGTTCTGTTCTTCATCATGCGCGATGAACTGCGTCGACTTACACGTTTCAAAATAATGAATGTGCCGCCCATAGTTTTTGGTTGTTAAATATTTTTGTACATTCGCTTCGTTAACCCGGTCCGGTGATTCGATTAGATAATACCCTTTTTTCCGAATCGTCCCAATCACGTAGCCCTCTTTTTCGAGCTCTTTTACATATTTCCAAATGGCAGTCCTTGATAACCCAAATTGATCAGCAATTTCTTGTCCAGAGACTGGTTCACCTACTGCTTCGAACAGTCTTTTCAACAATTCATTTTTCACGATTGAATTCATATAGAAACCATTCCTTTATGTCGTTTGGATCATTTTTACATGTCCCGTGCAGGACGGCTTTTTCGATTTTCCCTATCCATTCACCGATCCATCTGCCGCCCTTTTGACTCGTCCACTCCATCAGTTTTTTACCGTCCACTGAAAGATCTGCTACGGACTGAATCGGTAGTGATTGTTTCATCTGTTTAATTTCTGAGGACGAAATTGATTCGCCATTATTGTGAATTGATTGGAACAACTTTTCTGTTGTAATCAAAGCAGCCAAATCGTAGTGGTAATAGTCATCAAGCGTAAATTGACGATCCATTCGATTCGCGTACGCATCTTTTACGGTTGATAGAAATGTTCTTTCAACGTTTGACAACTTATAAGCCCTTGCAACATCCGATGATGAAAAGTTGCCTGCAATCATTAAACAAGCCCAACCTTCAACTGCCGATTCGAATGGCACAGTTCGGTTGAGTTTTTCGTTATCCGTTGGAAAAAGAGGAAGATGTAAATTTAATCCTGTATTTTGTATGCTGTGAAAAGCTTTCGCGGGATTATCTCCTGCAAACAATTTATCCATTTCAGCTTTTAGTCGTTCTACGGATATAAAACGAATTTGCTCAGCATTATCACGAATCGCTTTAAATGTCTGTTCCTCTATATCAAAGCCTAGGACAGCCGTAAAACGGATAGCCCTGAACATTCTGAGTGCGTCTTCGTTAAACCGATCTGCTGCGTTTCCTACAGCTCTAATGATTCGATCTGCCATATCAACCTTACCACCGAACAAATCGATTAGCTCACCATCTTTTGTCATCGCAAGCGCATTCATCGTGAAATCACGTCGCCGCAAATCTTCCTGCAACGATTTGACGAAACGCACTTCATCCGGTCGACGGTGATCTGTATACGTGCCTTCTGTCCGGTAAGTAGTCACTTCAATTGGTTCACCATTCATCAGCACAAGGACCGTACCATGGGCTGTACCAATATCCACAGTTATCGGAAATACTGCTTTTACTTCTTCAGGTTCCGCAGAAGTGGCAATGTCGATATCCGTCGCCGGTTTATCTAATAGGTAATCCCGCACCGCTCCTCCGACAAAAACAGCTTCATATCCCGCATTTTCAAGAGTACGGATAACTTCGCGGCTCGGCACAGTTCCAAATGACGTCGTCATTTATTGCCCGCCACTTCATAATAAAGTTTTTCATACTGATTAACGATTGTTGATGAATGGAACTTGTCTGCCGCTGTCGCCAGGCCATTTCCCCTGAATGTTGCATGTAAGCCATCGTCTTTTAGTAATTGCAATGCTTTTTCCGTTGCTGCATTTGTGTCACCAACTTGGACAAGAAAACCGTTGACACCATCTTCAATCACTTCCGGAATTCCACCGACATTTGTCGCAACTGAAGGTAATCCGCAAGCGAGCGCTTCCAGTAGAACAAGGCCGAACGCCTCTTTTTCTGACAAATGAAACATGATATCGCTGATGGCTAGAAGTTCAGGTAAGTCATCCCGTTTGCCCGTAAAAATAACATGCTGTTCTATCCCTAATTCAATAACGAGTTCTTCCATCTCCATTTTTTCAGGCCCATCCCCAACAAGAAGTAGTTTTGCATCTACTTCTTTCAATACGCCTTTGAAACTTTCAATAATATCAGGAATTCGTTTTACTTTCCTAAAATTCGAAATATGAATAATCACTTTTTCATTCGGCTCAATTCCAAAATCACTTTTCAGTGTTCCAGGATCGACCGGACGGTATTTTTTTTCATCGATGAAATTATAAATAGTTACTAAGTCTTTTTTCGGTTCAATCAATTCCAACGTCTCTAATCGAAGTGATTCGGACACAGCTGTCGTAATCGTAGATTTATCGATTCCATAACGCACTGTGTTGCGCAGTCCAGGATCATGTCCGAGAATCGTAACGTCCGTTCCATGCAACGTCGTGATAACGCCAATCGTGGAATTCGCCATATCTTTACCAAGTGCAGCAGACACCGCGTGCGGTACAGCATAATGGACATGAAGAAGGTCGAGTTTTTCTGTCTCGATCACTTCCGCAATCCGGTTGGCGAGCGCAATATCATAAGGTGGGTATTTAAACACCGAGTAACCATCGATTTTCACTTCATGGAATTGTATGTTTGGGTGTGCGTCCAGAAACCTGAACGGCTTACTAGATGTGATGTAATGCATTTCATGGCCCTTATCTGCCATCATTTTTCCAAGCTCGGTTGCTACAACTCCCGACCCCCCTAGAGAGGGATAGCAGATTACACCGACTTTCAACTTTTTCAATAAGAGTGCCCCTTTCGACTTACAGTATTATTTCTTCACTATTAGTCGATAATATTTTCAAGCCCGTAAACCAAATCTAGACGTTCCATAACATTGTGTATCGCCATAAGAATCCCTGGGGCAAACGATTTTCGATCGAAAGAATCATGGCGTATACTTAACAATTCACCTTCGCCGCCAAGCAGCACTTGCTGATGTGCGAGTAGACCTGGTAATCGGATGCTATGTATTTTCATACCTTCGAAATCTGCACCACGTGCTCCAGCTTGATGTTCTTTTTCATCTGGATGTCCTTGTTTATGTGAGTCCCTAACTTCGCTAATCATTTCAGCTGTTTTTACTGCTGTTCCTGATGGAGCATCGACTTTGTTGTCATGATGCATTTCAAGTATTTCTATATCACCTAAGTAACGTGCTGCAGTGGCAGAAAACTTCATCATCAATACCGCTCCGATTGAGAAGTTTGGCGCAATGATTCCACCAATCTGATTTTTAGCTGCCAATTCTGTCAAAAGCGCAATATTGTCCTTAGAAAGCCCCGATGTCCCTACGACAGGTCGGATTCCAAGTGTAATAGCATCATGTACATTTTTGAAAACGGCATCTGGATCTGTAACGTCGAGGAGTACATCTGGCTTGTTGGCAGCTGCCAACTTTTCCAAGGATGTATAAATTGTGATCCCACTCGGATCGTCATTCACTTCAGTTCCATGTAAATACTGCCCTTCATACTTATAATCGAGAACAGCAACCAGTTCCATATTTGGAGCTTTCATAATTGCAGTTAAAGCTGCGCTCCCCAATCGGCCACGTGCACCTGCAATTGCAACTTTTATCGTCATGTCGTTTCCTCCTTTTTTGTCCAGCGGTCAGCATCCCGTTCTTTGAATTTCTCAAGGACAGTTGAAAGTGCTTTTTCCAAACTAATCCCCTGTGAATTGGCGAAACAAATAAGAACAAACAGCAAATCTCCCGTTTCTTCTTCTAGTGATTTTATTGCTTCACTCGATTTCTTCTTTTTCATGCCGTATACATGCTGTACTTCTCTCGATAATTCTCCAAGCTCTTCAGTCAACCTGGCGATCAGTTCCATCGGAGGGAAGTAACCTTCTTTAAAACTGTTTATGTACAAATCTACTTCATGCTGTAGCTTTTCCATCGTCTGCGATTGCTCCATATGTGTCAACTCCCCTTACCATCGTATAAATTAATAACACTATTGTCAAAATAAATATTATAGCTGATAATAGTTCTATTGCTTGAAAAAGAAAGGTGTGCGCTACATGCTCGACGGGATTAAATTCAAAAATATTTTTTTCATCATTCTTGGTTCTGCAATTTTCAGTTTCGGTCTCGTCCACTTTAATATACAAAACGAACTAGCCGAAGGTGGTTTTACAGGAATTACGCTGATTCTTCTGTTCGCTTTCAAATGGGATCCAGCAATTATGAACCTTATTTTAAACATTCCAATGTTCATTATCGGTTGGAAACTATTAGGCAAAAGGGTGTTCGTCTATACGGTCATCGGAACAGTGGCGGTGTCTGTCTTCCTTAAAATCTTTATGATTTATCAGATTGACATTCATCTAAAAGACGATATGTTCCTTGTTGCTTTGTTTGCGGGTGTATTTATCGGTATTGGGCTCGGTATCATTTTTAGATACGGCGGAACAACTGGCGGTGTAGATATTATCGCACGTCTTGCCCATAAATACATCGGTTGGAGTATGGGTAAGACAATGTTTCTATTCGACGCGCTTGTCATTCTCGTTTCATGGGCTGTCTATCTTGACCACCGCTCGATGATGTACACGCTTGTTGCGCTGTTTGTCGGTGCACGTGTCATCGACTTCGTCCAAGAAGGCGCATACGCGGCTAGAGGCGCTTTTATCATCTCTGAAAGCCAAGACGAAATCGCAACGAAAATCACTGAAGATATGGATCGCGGCGTCACCGTCTTCAGAGGATACGGTCATTTCACTAAATCTGATCGAGAAATTCTCTATTGTGTCGTCGGAAGAAATGAAATTGTCCGCTTGAAAAATATCATCACGTCAGTCGATCCGCACGCCTTCGTTTCACTTACCGATGTCCACGACGTTATGGGGGAAGGCTTTACGCTAGATGAACAAAAACGGCCGCTTGAGCGATAAGTAAAGCGGAAAGCGCAAAAGTCTTCATTTCGACTTGTACGTTCCGGCTCGCTTTCGGCTAAACTAATCACGACAGTGTTACCGTGGGAAAAGGGGGTGGCCAGTGTTTGATTAAGTTGTTTTCTGATTGCTTTTGGCTAATCAACACGTGTGACTTTCTTTTATATTAAATGTAATCGAAAAAAAATCCGTTCCTCATAATTATGGGGACGGATTTTTTATATTCTACTTAGTCTCTACTTCTAAAAATCAAGATAAGACGAACCAGTTCAAGTACTGCAACAGCAGTTGCTGCGACATAAGTCATCGCCGCTGCGCTCAATACTTTTTTCGCGCTTTTTTCTTCTTCATTGCGAATAATACCAAGTGTAACGATTTGATTCATCGCACGTGTAGATGCGTTAAACTCAACCGGCAATGTAACGACTTGAAACAGAACTCCCACTGCTAGTAGCGCGATACCGATTCCAAGCAAAGAATTCATGCTTGAGAAAATCATACCAATCATAATGAAAACCCAAGATGCATTGGAAGTGAGGCTCGCAACTGGTGCTAAACGGTGACGGAAACGTAGATATGAGTAGGCTTCCTTATCCTGTATCGCATGGCCGACTTCGTGTGCTGCAATGGCTGTACCTGCGACAGATGCCTCATGGAAATTATGTGTTGATAATGCAACAATTTTCGTAAGCGGGTTATAATGATCACTCAGAAATCCTCGACTTTCAACCACTTGCACATCTTGCAATCCGTTTTGGTCAAGGATAAGACGCGCGACCTCTGCACCTGTCATTCCAGATGTAGATCGCACTTTAGAATACTTTTTGTATGTGCTTTTCACTTTGAATTGAGCGTAAAGTGGCAATAGAATAATTGCTCCTAAGTAAATCCAGAACATAGTCAACTTCCTCTCTTTTCTCTATATGACTTATTCTATAACGGTCTCACTTCATCCGCAACTATTTACTATCACCATATAACAGTGTTCGACCTCTTCTTCCATACCCAATAAGCAAGTAAAATGCAGGCGATAGATAACCAAAATGTGAAGTAACCGATGTGATCCATATTTTTCATCAAATCCTGATAAATTGGCATCTGGCCATAGACGTAATCGATGACATCATTATGGAGTGTCCAGACTGCCGCAATTACAATATGGATGAGTGAAAACCTATACAATGGGCTGTACAATACTGCCTGAAGTGCCATCGCAAAATGTGAGCCGATAAGCATCCAGCCCATCCAGCCGATTGAACCTGTCTCGACAAGCGTTAGGAGATTCATAACGACAGCCCATAGACCGTATTTAACAAGCGTTATAAGCGCTAGCGCTTCGATTAGCTTAAAGTTCCTACCGATTAGCCAGCCGATGATGGCAAGCGTGAAAAACAGGCTAGCCGTAGGACTATCCGGCACAAAAATCCAAAACTTCGGCTCCGTGACTTTAAGTTGCCACATATACCAATCATAGCCGAACACCGTGCCGCTCAAGTTAATAAATAACAGAATCCAAAGAAATGATTTATGAGAAAGGACGAGCCAAATCTTCTGTATAAATAAACCCATGGGCACCTCTCCAAAATAACGTAATATGTATCAACAAAAGCGGAAGCGCCTGTTCAGCTCCGATAAGCACTGAAGAGACTCGGAGGGCTAGGCGCTTCGGTTTGGACGTGGAATATCGTCTTTCGTAGATTATCCAGTGGTCAAGGGAATTTATTGTTTCCTAAGTAATAAAAAAAGAGTCAGTTTCCTGACTCTTTTTTGTTACTAGTTTTTCAAGCCTTCAATAAACTCGGCAAGAATTTGTAAATCTTCATCTGAACCTTCCCATGTTCCGGGAGGCATGTCGCCTTGTCCATCATGAGCAATCGTTACAATTTGTTCAGCTGTCAAACCAGTATTAACTAACGGTTTACCAAGTCCACCCTGGAATGCATCGCCGTGACAACCAATACAGCTTGCCCCAGCATAGATTTGATAACCTTCAGATTCAGTATCGAATTCAACTTCTTCGACAATCGCACCTTGTATTTTCTGTTTATCCCAGTCATGGTTCACATATGATTCCCAAGTTAGGTAGAACAAAGCTGCGAATGAAAGAAGCATGAATGCAGTCGGAAGCGGGCGTTTAATTGCTCGGCGCTCCTTCGTAGTATCCATAAATGGAACAAGCATCAATGCACCGAATGCAAGACCCGGCATGATAATAGCACCAATAATATTAAACGGTCCTGAAGCGAACTGATACTTCAACAATTGATACATAGATAGGAAATACCAGTCTGGAACCGGCATATACATCGTATCCGTCGGGTCCGCCTGACGTTCAAGCGGGGACGGATGAGCAACTGTCAATATTAAATATCCAATAAGGAAAACTGCACCAATCAGCCATTCTTTCAAGAGGAAGTTAGGCCAGAAGGCTTCCGTTTTACCCGGATATTCTGAGTAATCTTTCGGGACGTTCGGCATCTTGTTCGTAGCCTTAATGCGCGAATCTCCGACAAATTTCATCCCTTTTCCGCGTTGCATAATGTCCCCTCCTTTTTAAAATCGTTGGACGCCAGTCAATCTTATAGCGGTCCTGAAATACCTTGTCTTCTGATCATGATAAAGTGTGCTGCAAGCAACCCAAGCAAAGCAGCTGGTAAGAAGAATACATGAATCGCGAAGAAACGTGTTAATGTTTGTGCACCGAGAATCGTTGAGTCTCCTGCAAGGAGCACTTTAATAGATTCACCGATGAAAGGAACTGAAGCTGCAATTTCTATTCCTACTTTCGTAGCGAACAATGCTTTCATATCCCATGGTAGTAGATAACCAGTGAATCCAAGGCCGAGCATGACGCCGAAGATCATTACCCCGACAACCCAGTTAAGTTCACGTGGTTTCTTATAAGAGCCTGTAAAGAATACACGCAGCGTATGTAGGAACATCATAACGATAACAAGTGACGCTCCCCAGTGGTGCATCCCACGCACAATTTCACCGAATGCTACTTCATTTTGAAGGTAATAAACGGATTTCCATGCATTTTCAATGTCCGGTGTGTAATACATTGTAAGGAACATACCAGAAAGAATCTGGATGACAGTAATAAAGAATGTCAGTCCTCCGAAACAATAGATGAATGCAGAAAAGTGATGTGCAGGGTTTACGTGCTCAGGTACTTCGTGGTCAGCGATATCGCGCCAAATCGGGGTGATATCCAACCGTTCGTCAACCCAATCATAAATTTTATTTAGCACTTCGGTCGTACCCCCTTACATTTTTAAACTAATGTGTTCGGTTTTGTTTTTCCAAGATACACGAATCCGCCTTCGACTTTCACGTCAAATTCGTCAAGCGGCCCAAGCGGTGGCGTTCCTTTTACGTTGTCACCATTTTTCATATAACGTCCTGCGTGACATGGACAGAAAAATTGCTCTGGATGCTTTTCATCGCCGCCCCAGTTTACCGTACAACCAAGGTGTTTACAAACAGGAGAAAGCGCGATAACAGTATCGCCTTCTCTATAAACCCAAGCAGTGTTTGACACGTCAGATTTATACCAGGCATCTTTTCGATCTTTAATAGTGAAATCGACACGAACCGGTATTTCCGTTAGCTCATCGAATTTTTGCGGAGTCGGGATGAAGTCTCCTTCATCTTTCTTCTGCAAGACAGGATCGATTGCAAAACGGACCATCGGCATCAACATACCTGAAGCCATGAATCCACCAACACCCATAAGTGTATAACTCATGAATTGGCGTCTTGACACTTTCTTGCTCATTATTTTCCCTCCTCTTACTTAAAGGTCAGTCCAACGGACATTCTTTTGCTAATTGTAATACTAGGACATATCTATGATATATCAATACTAAAGGAAATTCAATCCTGCTTTCTGTACGGATGTAAGTTTGTGAACAAATATCGAATTTTACTGCCCCGACCATTTTTCAGTGAAGCGTGGTAAAACCTGTCGAAGCTGATCTTCAATGATTGTTTTTCTTAATTGGGGATCCATGCTTTCAAGCGGAATGGATGGCAACCAGATCACTTCACCATCTAATTTAAGGCTTGTCCACGCAACATCGGTCGTCAAGAAAAATACGTGTTTAAATGGTGCAGCCGCAAGGTCCCGTGACAGTGTTGCAGCCATCTCTGTCAGATCCATTGACTGCGTATAAGTAAATGGTGGCATCAGCATCATACGCCCTTTGAATTGCGTTTCGATGAATGTTGTAAGATGCATCAGAAACTCCGAAGATGACGCGCTGTTTTTCATCCCTTCTGGCACTGTATCCACTTTAAGCAGAGGTACAATAAGTGTATCGATATATTCTTTCTGTTGCAAATATGTATCCATATCTTGCGCAGTCCAGTTCATTACACAATTACCTCCTTGAAAAATCAGTAAAGAACTCCACCAGATTGGGCGGAGTCATTAGTTCTTCGATACCTTCATGTCATTTAACAGTGCAGATAGTGCAATGAACCGCTCTTTGTCGTTTGTATCGAGGGCCTCATCAACCCTTTTCATAAGCATATCAACGGTCATTAAAGCAGCACTTTCCTCCAGTAATTGTTCTGCAATTTCCCGATCGCCTTCACTTACCTGTAAATAATCCGGAAGAAAAGGATTTTCCTCCCGAACACTCGCATATTCTGGGCAAGTATGGCTGTTCGAAAAATTAAGTTGTATATACATCTTATCATCTGGATGAAGTCTTAAATCATGGAACGATTTCTCGGCATCCGCGGTCATTAAGTTCCCTTTATAAAAGCGAAACGGAATGCTCTCCGAACCTGTTGTTGACATCACCATCGCCCTTGGACAGTAATGTGCTTCATCCGTAAAGTGAACATTTTGTAGTAGTTGTTCATGGCTAAGAAGGTAATTTAAAATCCACACACATTCACGGCGCTTCAATTTGTAGCGCTTTAAGAACCATCGCACAAAGTCCTTTTTAGCAGCGACAGGAATCATGGCCGTCATGTCACACCTCCTCGTCATTTTGTGCTTCTAGAAAAGCTCTCCAATTCTCATCATCAGGAACAAGTGTAACTAATTCCTTGACTATTTTGAGGGCTTCATCACGTTTTCCTTCTTCAAGCAGGAATTTTGCGAAGTTTCCAAGAAAATCGTGGTCATCCTTCATCCCAATATATGCCTTACCATAGGATGTGTATGCATCGTCAAATTGTTCTTCACGTTCATATGCATAGGCCATAAACGCATCCAATAAAGGAATGTCGACTTGATTATCTTGTGAGTACGTAAGTAGATCGAGCAATTCAGGGCTCTGTTCTCTCTCATTGTACAGCGACGCAAGCGTAATAAGTGCTTCAATGTATTCGGGATCGAGTGCCAATGCTTCCTTCAAATGTTCTTCCGCTTTTTCTGGAATACCTAATTTCAATGCTGATTTCCCAGCGGTCAATTGCAGTTCCTTATCAAATTCGTCCCTGCGGATTCCGTCTTTGAACATATCGTAAGCTCTTTGGTCATCACCTAATATTGACAAAGACTGTCCTGCCAGCATATAAGCAGAAAAGTAGTCTGGGTCCATTTCAATTAAATCGTCTAGCAATGTAACCGCTCTTTCTGCGTTGCCACTTTGGAAGTAGGCAAATGCCGCCCCGAAAAGAGTATCTGGCAAGGCGTTTTCCTGTAGCATTTCTTCGTAGTAAGGTATTGCTTCTTCGTAAGCGGCACCGGCGCTATATGTTTCCGCGAGCCTTGAAACAATACGAATGCCACCGATTTCATCCGTTTCATCATTCAAATCAAGATACATCCGTGTAGCCTCTCCGTACTTTCCAGAATCAAGAAGCAATTCCGCATACGCAAACCGAATGACAGGCTCATCGGGTACAAGTTCATGAGCTTCCTTAATCTTCGAAAGAGCTGCTTCCGCCATTCCGGACATCTGATAATAATCCGCTAACGCTAAAAGAGCTTGAACATATTCCTCGTCGTCCGGACCCACATCCGTGAGAAGAAGGAGCGCTTCGTCCTCTTCCCCAAGCTCAAGTAATGTACCGGCGCGATCAATTTTCAACTGGGCCTCATCTGGCAAATGAAGACGCAACGTTTCAAAAAGGCGATCAGCTTCCCCCATGAATCCGTAGCTAGCAAATAAATCTGCTGCTTCATAAAGCAAATCGAAATCGGTCGACCCCGTTAACTGATCAATGACACCCGTGAGTACTTCTACATCACCTTCTAAAATAGTTCGTTCAATTTCTTCTAACTGTCCCATATTTTCACCTGAACTTTCAAAATGTATACATCAAGCTGTTATCCTTTTGCATTTATCGAAACAGCGAGTTTTTCCAAATCCGTGAAAAATCCTGGATATGAAATAGCTATGCATGACGGATCTTCGATTTGAATTGGACCTGACGCAACAAGTGCTGCGATTGCAGCCATCATGCCCAATCTATGATCGCCGTAAGAATCAAGTGTGCCACCCGAGAGTTCCGTAGGTCCATGAATGATCATCCCATCATCCGTCGCTTCGATATTTGCACCCAACTTCTTCAACTCTGATGTTACTGCGGCAATTCTATCTGTCTCTTTGACCCGCAGTTCCCCTGCGTCTTTAATAACTGTCGTTCCTTCGGCCTGCGTTGCGAGCAAAGCGATAACAGGCAGCTCATCGATGAGCCTTGGTATTAAGTCCCCACTGATTTCAGTACCACGCAATCCTTCGTAGGATACTTTTACAGTACCATACGGTTCGCCGGCTCCGTTAACTTCTTCAAGGATTTCAACACAAGCGCCCATATTCGTAAGCACGTCCAATATTCCCGTCCTTGTCGGATTTAGCCCGACATTCGTAAACGTAACGGAACTTCCCTTACTCATTGCAGCTGCAGCCATGAAAAATGCCGCTGATGAAATATCACCTGGTACTAACACATCCTTGCCCCGGAGCACATTTCCGCCCTTGACACTAACTTTAGTTCCATCCACCTGAACCTCTGCTCCAAATTGCAGTAGCATACGTTCAGTATGATCGCGCGAAACTGTCTCCTCACTTATTATAGTTGTCCCTTCCGCATTCAAACCAGCAAATAGAATAGCCGATTTTACTTGGGCACTGGCAACAGGCATATCGTATTCAATTGCAGAGAGCGGTCCACCCGTAATGGTGAGTGGCAATAGATTGCCATCTGGTTCTCCTACTACAGAAGCCCCCATGGACGACAAGGGTAGTGTAACTCTATTCATTGGACGCTTTGACAGCGATTCATCCCCTGTCAAAACGGACTTGATCGTGGAGCCTGCAAGTATTCCAAGTATTAGACGTGCTGTTGTCCCTGAATTACCTGCATAAAGTTCCTCGGTCGGCGTTTGCCATCCTTGCATCCCAGGGCTATCTACTGTGACGTTAGTGCCGTCCCTTTTAATTGATACGCCGAGTTGTCGGAAAATATCAATTGTTCGTAGGCAATCTTCTCCGTCCAGGAATCCGGTAATTTGTGTTTTACCTTCGGCGATCGAACCGAGCATCACGGCGCGGTGCGATATCGATTTATCACCTGGAACTACCAAATTACCCTTCAATTCTGGTTTATTGAACTCTACTAGTTTCGTCTCCACCAAGAAAAGCCCCCCATTCAAACTATGTACATGCTAAAATTCATTGTTTTGGAAAGAGCGGATTTCGCCCGTTCCCGGTCATCAGTAGTTTGGAAGCTGATAACGAGTATTCCAAAGACATCCGTCCGTGTCTCAACGATTCGGATATTTGTTAAACTGATTCGTTCATCCGCGAGTACTTTTGTGATTTCCGAAATGATACCAGGGTGATCCGGGATATCAATATGCAAATCGAATGTCATATAGAATGCACCCTGAGACGTAATCGGCAAGTCGTCTCGGAATTGTTTCGCTCCTGCAAAATAATCATATATTTCGTCGGGGTCATTCGATTTTAACATATTTCGAACACTTTCCATCTCTTCAAGCCATCCGTCAAGCTGCTTTAACAACTCATCCCTGTTCTGCGTCGTAATATCACGCCACATGATAGGATCTGCAGATGCAATTCGAGTCAAGTCGCGAAATCCGCCTGCCGCAAGTTTTTTAACAAACGGTTGCTCTTCTTGTTGTGCTGATAGCCTTCCAACGAGCGAAGAAGCGACGAGATGCGGAAAATGGCTAACGATTGCCGTCATCCGATCATGTTCTTCAGAATCGAGCACGACAATTTTGCCTTTGGTTGGACCAAGTAGAATGCGGAGTTGCTCGACCTTTGCGCTGTTTGTTTGTGAATCTGGTGTTAAAATGTAATACGCATTTTCAAATAGATGCTCTTTAGCCGCAGTGACCCCACTTTTATGAGAGCCTGCCATTGGATGGCCACCGATAAACGTAATTCCACGTTCAAGCAATTGTCTTGCAGCATCCATGATTGGACCTTTTGTACTGCCCGTATCCGTCATAATGACATCAGCCCTCAATTTCCAGTTGACGGCTTGATGCATCATTGCAACCGTCGTATTGACCGGTGTGGCAAAGATGATGACATCCGCATGTTCACATGCATTCTCAATGGACGTGGCAATTGTATCGATGATTCCCCTACGGAATGCTTGCTCCAGCGTACTGAAGGATCGGTCGTACCCTATTACTTGCAGGTCGGGGTTACGTTTCAAGGCAAGCCCTAGCGAACCACCGATCAGGCCCAGTCCAATTATCGCGACACTCGGTTTCATACGACTGAATCCTCGGATTGCAACAACGTATCAAATGCTTTAAAGAAGTTGCTAGTCTGAGCTTCCGACCCAATTGTCACTCTTATATAACCCGGGGTTCCAAGTGCATTGCCACTTCTAACGATGAATCCTTGCTGCAACAACTTTTCTGAAGCATCATCTGCATCACCAGGCACTGCAATTAAAACAAAATTCGTTTCGGAATCAAATACATGCAGTTTGTTGTCAGAAGCATACTGTGTAAACCGCTTCCTTTGTTCATGATTCAGGTTACGGCATTGTTCGATGAATGCTTCATCTTCGAGCGCTTTTTCCGCAACTGCTAGACCAAGCGAGTTATTGTTGAACGGGCTCCGCACTTTATTGAGATTAGAAATGACCTTCGGGTGACCAACCGCATAGCCAACTCTGAAGGCTGCCAATCCGAATGCCTTTGAAAACGTCCGCAAAACAATGATATTCGGGTATTCTTCCAGCAATGAAATTGAGTCGATATGCTCAGAGTACGTAATGTATTCGAAATACGCTTCGTCAAGAACGACAAGGATATTTTCTGAAATTTGTTCTAGGAAACTCTTTAAAGCATCACTAGGAATCAAATTACCGGTCGGATTATTCGGATTACACAGCCAAACAACAGCCGTATCGCTATTGATAGCTCCCAAGAATCCTTCCAAATCATGATGACCATCCTTCAATGGTATTTCTCGGATTTCGGCTCCTTCGATTCTCGCATTATGGGCATATTGAGGGAATGTAGGTGTCGCCATAACCGTATTTACTCCTTTACCAAGGAGCGCTCTTGAAATGATCAAAATGATCTCGTCTGAGCCGTTTCCGAATAACAATGATGTTTCGTCAACTCGATGTTTCTCCGCAAGTTTCTTCCGTAATCCCCCCGCATAGCCGTCCGGATACATTTCATGCTGGATTGCTGATGATGTCAAATAGTCTCTGACGGATGGTGCACAGCCATACGGGTTTTCATTTGAAGCAAGTTTTACAACATCATCCAAACCGTATATTCGTTTTGCTTCATCAATCGATCTACCTGGTTTATAAGGTTGCATACTATCAAGCGCTTTTTTCCAGTTCATAAAATTCCCTCCGGTCAATAGATATGAGTTATTTTTGTAAATCCGGTCGTAACTTAACTGCATTTTTTTGATAAATATGTTTTACATAACGTTGTGGAATATCAGTATTTACATGCATAAGCGCTCTGATGCATAATGGCATCGCCCCCGGCACGTCCATCTCATGCGTACACATAACCGGAACGTACATCCATCCATCAATCGACCGAACTGCTTTTGCAGGAAAAGTCGATTTGATGTCCGTCGTCGTAGAGATAAGTACTGAAATGATATCCCCAGGTAAAACACTGTTCTCTTTCGCCATTTCTTCAACCAATGCTTGCGTCGCTCCAAGAACGGCTTGTTCTTCGTCATTATCGACTGTCGTTGCTCCCCTTAATCCTCTTACCATCATTTCGTCCCATCCCCTTTCGTTCTATGTCTTAATTGATCGAATGCTTGTTCACATTGTGCTTTTGACAGTTCTTTTACATAGGGTTTTCCGATACCATCAAGCAAAACAAAATTCAACTTACCAAAAGAGACTTTTTTATCTTTTTCCATATAATTCATAAATACATCAAACCCATATTCATGAACCGGTTGGAATGTATAGCCATGCGTGATTGCAAATTGGATGAAACGATTTGTCAACGCTTCATCAACCTCGCCATGACCTTCACTTAAAATAAGACTGTAAACCATACCGATCATTACGGACTCCCCATGGCTTAATCCACCAAATCCACATACACCTTCTACAGCATGGCCGAAGGTATGACCGAAGTTTAAATACTTTCGAGTTGAATGCTCAAATTCATCTTGTGAGACTATTTCCGCTTTAACCTCGATCCCCCGTAGCAGTTCGTGTGATAACCATTCAATGCTTGGGTGAGAAAAAGAAGGGGTAGACAATAACTTAAGCGTCCATTCGACATCTGAAATAAGCGCGTGTTTCAACAATTCCGCCATGCCCGATCTGATTTCTCGAGGTGGAAGTGATTCGAAGAGCACCGTGTTGAATAGAACTCCGATCGGCTGATGAAAAGAGCCGACCATATTTTTCCCTTCCGGCATATTGATAGCCGTTTTGCCCCCCACTGCACTGTCATGCGCCAAGATTGTTGTAGGGCATTGCAAGTACCGAATACCCCTCATAAATGTCGCAGCGACGAAACCGGTAAGATCACCGCATGCGCCTCCACCAAAAGCGATAAGGAGGGAATCTCTTGTGAAATTTTCATTCAACAAAAAGGATAAGCAATCGACGTATACAGCGGATGTTTTACAGCTTTCTCCGGCAGGGACTGTTTTCACACTAATTTCACAGTTTACTGACTCTAATGCCTTTTGTAGTAGCGGCAAATAAATAGCGGCAACCCGTTCATCCGCAATGATTGCAATTCGGTCTACAGTACCTAGAAGTTCAGCATATTCTGTGGCAAATAGCTTGTACGTATCTTGACCTATATGGACGTCATAGTGATGATCCCGGACAGCAACCGTAAGTTTCCCCATATTAAAACCCCTTTACATACCGTCTATA
>CAZWAW010000026.1:9090-31324 GCA_964632025.1 uncultured Sporosarcina sp. | reverse complement strand
AAAGTTCTGTAACGCTCATTTTCCTTTTAGCCAACATCACATCAATATTGATTATAATCGCCATTGTTTTCACCTCAGACTATTAAGTCATTTTCTGATTTTATATCGATGGCTTCTTGTAAAAGCTTTTGAAGAACAGCAGCGAAGACCGCAATTACCATAGAAGCAAAAATAATGACCAATCCGATTACTATAACACCTGGGGCGTCATCTATCTCCGCCACGAGATAAAAGAGTGGCATGCCCACTACATACAAGATACTGATTGTGATTGCACAGTATTTGATTGTCTTTAAAGCCTTTACAGATAAATCCGAGAAAGCATTATTCTTGTCGATATAGCTTAAAAGTTTAAAAGCTTGATACAGAGCAAAGTAAAAAGGTATCGCAGCAGCATACAAATCGATTAATACGAAATATTTCATATAAGCACTATCTGGATACAATTCTGCTGCAAAATTGGCTATTTCAGGCACCAAAAATATACACAAAGCAAGAACTGGAATTCCTATAAGAATAATAGCTATCTTTAAAAAGAGTGTTGTTCCTCGTTTCATAAAAAGCACCTCACTTATTAATTATTCATTTGACTTTAACACATGTTTTATCGTTTTGCAATAAAACATTATCGCATTCCGCTATATAGTTGTCGTTATATAATTACCCTTTTCATTTTAGTCAAAGATAAAAAGCATTCCTCATTACATAGAAATGCTCTATAGCTATAAACTATTCATTTTATGATTCAACCTGGACCTCCAGTATTATTATTTCTTGTAGCACTAAAAACAGACGTTTTTATTAATTTAGAAAAAATTGGTTTGCATCATAATTGAGTATTGGTAAACAATAATGAGAACTACAAAAAAGGAGTGTTTTATTTTATGGATATGAAGAACAAAGTGCAAAAAGAATTAGCTCAGCTTGATGTTGAAAAAACAGAGGAGATTTTAGGGAACTTCAACCAATTTAAGAAATACCTTGCCGAGAAAGTAGAATTAGGAGAAAAAATGGGGTTAAGTGATGAAAAGCTTACAAAAACTACGGAATTAGTTGCAAGTTACCTTGCTAGACATGAAGAGCCCCGCAACCGAGAAGAAAAAATATTAATGGAACTTTGGAAATCTGGTTCTAAAGAAGAACAAGGTACTCTTGCACATATATTATTGGAAATGGTGAGAAAAGCCTGAATTATATTGAATGTAAATACTTTATTCTTAAATGATAACTGTATTTTAGTTAAAGACAAAAGTGTTACTATAACTTATAAAAGTCCCTAGTGAAATCACTTGGGACTTTTTCTATATCCTGTGAATAATTATTCACAAGTCAAAATCGTTCGGATAATAAGACACCAAAAAAATTATTGGAAACGTACTTGTAATCTGGAACCTGTTTATGATTTATTTTTGACTTGTGCATATGCTTCTAACGCACGAATTCTGGCAAATGAGTGATCAATCATAGGTAGCGGATAGGTCTTACCAAGATCTATACCGGATTCAAGCAGTAAATTCGAGGGTGCTTTCCATGGTTCATGGATATACTTCGAAGGTATTTTTGCAAGTTCAGGAACCCATTTACGGATGTATATGCCATCCGCATCAAACTTTTGACTTTGTAAAATCGGATTAAATATCCGGAAGTAAGGCGCCGCATCGATTCCTGAACCAGCCACCCATTGCCAGCCCATTGCATTGTTAGCCGCATCAAAATCTACAAGCGTTTCTTTGAACCACTCGGATCCTTCGACCCAAGAAATGAGTAAATGTTTGACTAAAAATGAGGCGACAACCATTCGAACCCGATTGTGAATGACGCCCGTCTCCCATAATTCACGCATTCCTGCATCGACAAGCGGATAACCCGTCAATCCTTTTTGCCATTTTGCAAATTCTTCATCAGATCCCTGCCACGGAAATACTGTGAATTTTTCACGTAAAGGTACATGTAGCATTTCCGGGAAATGAATGAGCTGGTGGTATGCGAACTCACGCCAAATTAATTGCCTCAAAAAAGCATCGATGGATGAATGCATATATTCTCCCGTTTCGGTTTCGTTTAATCGCTTTGCCGAGTGCCAAATTGCTCTAACACTAATTTCCCCCCAGGCTAAATAGGGTGACAATAATGAAACCGAATTTGCAGAGGGAATATCACGGCCACCAACGTATCGGCTGAGACTTTCCTCGGTAAATTGTTCCCATTTCGTAATGGCAGCCATTTCACCCGGCTCCCAGTGTGTATGGAACTTTTCATCCCAGCGATTTGCTGGTAACAAACCAAGTTCTTCCACTCTTAGAGATGGAAGAACTTGATCGTATGAAACAATATCAACTGGTATAGGAAGTGGACGATTGACAGATTCACCCATCGTTCTTTTCCAAAACGACGTAAATACTTTATAAGGTTCATTCTTTTGATTCAATAAGTCACTAGGTGTGAAGAGTAGATTTGAGGGAAACGAGCGCACTTCCGTCCCATAAGAAAGTAGGTTTTTAGTAATCGTACTATCCCTTCTCATTATGGAAGGCTCATATCTTTCACCAAAAAAAACTGCGTCTGCTTTCGTTTGTTTACAAATTGAAGAAAGCTCTTCCATACTGTTGCCCCGTCTAATAATAAGAGACAAGCCATTCGATTCAAGCCTTTTTTTCAAGGCAATCAATGAATGATGAAGCCACCATTTCCCCGCTTCGCTCGTCGTTTTTTCATTTTCTTCTTCTGACCAAATAAATACTGGAATAATAATTCCTTGCTGGGCTGCTTCCCACAGTGCTGGGTTATCATGCAATCGTAAATCATTTCTGAACCAGACGATTATTTTTTTCAACTACATCTCATCCTTCACATTAGTTGCTAGTAGTATGTCCCATTTAGTTAATATTCTTTGGAGGCATCGGTACAAATTTACTCGTTCGCATTGCATAGTCAGCGAATTCAGGATGATTCTTATATTTCTTTTCGAGTAAAGGAACTCCTGATACAAATAACAATAGCAAAGTAATGATTATTGGACTTATTATTCCTATCCATCCATTAGGAGAAGATAAAGCAATTAGAAATATACCCCACCACATGGTTGCTTCTCCAAAGTAATTGGGATGACGTGTATACTTCCATAAACCAGACTTCATTAGTTTCCCTTTGTTTTCAGGTTTATTAATGAAGCTTCTCAACTGATTATCTCCTACAACTTCAAAGAAATAACCGATTACCCAAACAGTTAATCCAATATAATCTAACATTCCTAGACCTTTAGTAGAAGATACATTTGTCAGTAAAATAGGTTGTGCAATGATAAAGAGCAATACTAACTGGAGTACGTATACATTTAGGAATATTTTTATATAGACATAATTAGTGCCCCATCTTTTTCTCATATTTACATAGCGATAATCCTCAGGCTTATTCCAATTTCGTTTGAATAAGTAATACGCTAAACGCACTCCCCAAAGAATAGTTAAAATCGTTAAGAGAGTTGCGCGATCAGTTTGGAACCCTCCAGCAAAATAACTGTAAATCGCTGCTATGACAAATCCAAGTCCCCATGCAATATCCACTAAACCATTGTTTCTCTTTTTTTGTGCAATCAGGAAGAAAATGAAGAAAAAAAGTAACAATGAAAAAAATGTACCCATATAAACAGCTGACATCATAAGAACCTCCTTTATTCTGTAGTCAATGCAATTGCTACGCAGCCTACACCTGCATTCATAGCCACTATTGAAGATATTTCAGTTATGTACTCAGGTTTTCTTCCGATAATTGGAGAAAAAATCCGTTCATACTCATTCGCCCGATCAATTGTATTTGCATGAACGATAGAATAACTGACAATCTTTTTCGTACGTGAAATTTCCTTTACCAAAGCTTTCATTTTCTTTGTATTGGCTTTGACACTAAGTGCTTTACCAATAACGATGCCATCCCCTATGCTATTAATGGATACAACAGGTTTTAAATTCAGAATTTTAGCAGCAAGACCAGCATACTTTTTAAGCCGCCCTGAACGGACCATGTACTTCAACGTATCAACACTCACAAAGATTTTAGTTTTCTCGATTGTATCGTAAATTGTCTTTATTACTTCCGTAAAATCTATGCCTTTCTCAATCGACTCAGCAGCTTTTAAAACAACTAGACCTTGCCCACCGGAGTTCAACTTCGAGTCGATTACCGCAATTTTTTCACCAGTGCTATCAATTTTCTTTGCTGCATTGACAATCGTATCGTATGTTCCGCTCATTTTTGCAGATACGGTAATCACAATGATTGAGTCATAGTAAGGAACTATCGATTTCAAATACATTTCTACTGCTTTTACAGTGGGTTGTGAAGATGTCGGGTAATTTTTGGCATCATCCATTGTTTCATACAAATAAGAAGGACTAATTGTAATTTTGTCTAGATAACTACTGTCACCTATAAGAAGATTCAAAGGAATCATATGAATTTGGTGCTTGTCCATTAGATTTTTTGGCAAGTCTGCGATTGAATCTGTTACAAGCGCAATTTTATTTTTCCTATTATGAACAGATTCAAATTGTCTAACCATATCATCTGCTTTTTGCTGAATAATCGTTCCAACGTCTCTTAGTCTATCAAATAGTATCTCAGGATGATTCGTATGGATATGAACCTTGACCTTCTTTGGACTTCCTGCGACAATCAGTGATTCTCCCAAATCCATTAGATTACTTCTCAACATTTCCAAATCTATCTGGTCGCCTTTTATAAGTGCCTCTGTGCAATACCTGTGACTTAGATCTGTAGTGTCATTCGAATGGAGTCCACTATCCTCGTACTCGACATCAGCAGATATGTAGTCCGTTTCCTCAACCTCTACTTCCAATAAATATTCGGTTATACCTTCAAGAAAATAGACAAACCCTTTTCCACCAGCGTCTACCACGGAAGCATCTCTTAATACTTTAAGCTTCTCACGCGTTGACTTTAATGATTGCGTGGCAGCTTCAAGTGAGATGGTAAATAGTTGAGTAAAGTCGGTAACTCGATCTTTTAGTAAACTAATAGAGTTACTCCAATCTTTCATGACCGAAATAATTGTTCCTTCTACTGGATTGGAAATTGATTTGTATGCATACATTACCGCACATTCCACTGCTTCAGAAAAGTCAGTTAGCGTTATCTCCTTTTCATCGTCCAATCCTAGATGAAGCCCATTCAAAAACTGCGCGAATATAATTCCAGAATTTCCTCTTGCACCAGTTAATGATGCATCTGCAATCGAACCCATTGTTTGTTTTGCGGAGTCTTTCATTTGTGTTTCTTCAATGATGGTTTGCATCGTGAACGCTAAGTTTGTTCCGGTATCGCTGTCTGCAACTGGAAACACATTTATCCTATTAAGCTCATTCTTTTGTTTAATAATCCTATTTGCGCCTGAGATAAAAGCATAATATAACTTCTCACTGTCCAAGTATTTACTGTTCATATAATGTCACCACGTTTCCGATATTTTCCTGTATAATTCATTTACTTTGTCGTTTGATGGACGCCTTGCCTCATGGTAAGGCGTCCAGCCTTTTTCATTTTTCTTGAACCAGTACACCGTCCGTCATTTTGTAAACCTTGTCGCAATAGCCTACTAGACGTATATCATGTGTGACGACAATGGTCGTTGTGTTTTTGTTCTTCGTTTCATTTTTCAGTAGCTCCATTACTTCATAGGCTCGATCTGAGTCAAGAGATGCTGTTGGTTCATCAGCTAAAATAATGGAAGGATTGCTGTATAATGCTTTGGCAATTGCCACCCGCTGACGTTCACCGCCAGACAAGTCTGATGGATATTTAGTTCTTAAGTCACCAATACCCAAGTCTTCATAAAGTTCTTCAAGTTGTTTTTTTGTCATATTCTCTTTCTTCACTTGGTCCAATAGTTTCAACTGATTAGCAACCGTTAAGAATGGAATTAGGTTCGAAGCCTGTAAAATGAACCCAATTTCCTTGAGCCTAATTTTTGAACGCTCTTTCTCATTTAAATCCGCTAAATTCTTATCATTAATGATTACAGCACCTGAAGTGGGTGTAAGAAGCCCCCCGACAATCGTTAGAAATGTACTTTTTCCCGAACCAGACGGACCGATAATAGCAATAAGCTCGCCCCTGTCTGCAGTGAAGTTTGTTTCCTTCATCGCTTCTACTTGTTTATGGCCACTGCCAAATGTCTTTTTCACTTGTTTTAATTCTAAAACTGCCATCATTTACCCTCCTATTGCTTTCAATGGATCGATTCGAACAATCGTAAGAACTGAGAACACTGCACCCATTATCGCTACTACTATCAAAACAATCCCGTAGATGAGCATCGTTACAAGATCGAAAGCTACAGGTACCGCGCTTGGTAAAAATGCACCGGTGATTAAGGTCAATACGAAACCAACGGCCACACCAATTGCAGCTAATATAAATGTCTGTGCAATGACTGATCGTGACAGATAACTATTCGAGATTCCTTGTGCTTTCATGACACCGAACATGCTGATTTTCTGGACAGTTAAAACGTAAAGGAAGATTGCTACAATAACTGCTGAAATACCAAACAAGAAATAAATCATGAAGTTCAGTGTCAAATTCTGTTCCGTATACCCTGGTAGATTCCGTATAAATGTTTCAATTTCAATTGATTCCAGTGAATCATTTTTAGTGATAGTTGTTAGTTCATCAGCACGAACGACTATTCCATTTATGCTTTGTTTATTTGCTTCGGCCGCTTCACCGAATTTCACACGATGAAAAGTTGCCAAATCTCCATACAAGACTGGAGCTGCATTAAACCTAGCTTTGTTTGTAAAACCCACAATTGTTAAAACTTCGTCGGATGATGATAATCGCAATCCATCTCCTACCTTAAAACCATTTTCTTTTAATGCATCACTAGCGATGACTTCATTGTCATTCGTAAACGCTTTGCCTTCTGTCACTTTCGGCATAATGAATTCATCTTTGTTAATCCCGAAAATGGAAACGTTCGTCTTTTGATCACCATTGCCGGCGACTGCATTGATTTGACCGATTACGGCAATTTCTTCAGCATCGATTCCATTTGCATCATCAATTGTTAATGAAGATTGGTACATGCTCTTATCGGATTCCTCTGTCAAAATGATAGCTGTTGCTTTCCATTTATCAACTGATTCCCGGTTCAAATTCTCCAAGCCTGTTGCAAGACCTGATAGAAAGAATACTAAATAAGATACGAGCATTAACACACCAATGATTAAGGTAAAGCGTAATTTGTTTTTCTTAATTTCATTTAATGCTAAAAACATTTTTCCACATCCTTGTCTAGTTTTTCGGACTTATAATTGAACCGCCGTTTGATGAAGACTCTCTGCTGTAGTTGCTACTTTCTTTGTATCATTTCCAATTGCTTTAATAACCTGGACTAGTTCAGTCACATCTACTTCTACTTGATTTATATGATGATCATTCTCTTCAATTGACTGCAGGATTTTCTTGAACTTTGACTGTGTTTTAATGGATCCGTCTAATCCGAGGGCTACACTTTCTTTGACTTCTGTAATTGTATTCACTGCCTGCTCAGTCAATCCAGTGGAGATTTGGACAAGCCCGGTAATCTGCTCTACCGACTGTTTGGATTGCTCAGCTAACTTACGTACTTCCTGTGCAACTACTGCGAATCCTTTTCCAGCTTCTCCTGCACGTGCCGCTTCAATTGAAGCATTCAGTGCTAACAGGTTAGTTTGTTCTGCAATTTGTTTTACCATTTCAATAATACTAATAATCTGGATAGAGGACAGTTTTAGCTGGCTGACGATTTCTCCCATATGTTCTGTTCCCCCAGTAATGAACCTCATTTGGGACTCCAATTGAAGCACCACTTCATTACCGGCAGTTGCATCCAATTGAATCCGCCTGACACTTTCCACGTTTGAATGAATGCTCTCGCGAATTCCGCTTGCGTTTGCATCTACGTGTCCGATGGAAGTACTAGTCTCCTCCGTCAAAGCTGCAAGATCTTCGCTAATTGAAGAGATTTGATTTTTCAACTCCAACTTGACAATCTCGTACTGTGAAACACGTAACTTCATATTTTCCTTTTCATATTCTTCCAAAACAATTTGCATTTCAAAGTTAATAAGCCTCGATACAATTAACATTGCTTTTTCCCGCTGGTCAGGAGATTTTATTTCTTTTGCAATTAATCGTACAATCACTTCTTGAATTTGCTGAAATGCGCCCATATACCATTTTGGTTCCAATCCGATTTTGAAATGCATTTGCGCTAATTTCATTTTTTTCTGTATCGACTCTTCGTTTATTTCCCCATCGAACATTCCAATAATGTAGGTCTTTATCAATTGCTTCAGCCGATCTACCTTCGTTCGTTCTTCAATTATTAGCTTAAGGGAAGGAACCTCTAATACTTTTTCATAAAAGACCGATGAAATTTCATCGATTCCATCTTTTATATAGGGCTGAAACGATTTTACAACCGCCATGTCTTGTGCTGTAAAACCTATTAGTTCCATCTGTTTTTTTAATTCCGGATATGCATGCAAATCTATCTTCGCTATTGATAGAGGTTGTTTAACTAGTTCAGATTTTCGCGATTCTTCAGCATTGTTTTTCACCCAATTAATTAATCGATTCAAAAGTGATTCCCCCGTTCGTTACTTTTCAACTATATTCTATTTCTTATACTCTATTATTAACAGAGTAACAATTACTTGTCAAACCTTTGTATAACGAATTCAATAAAACATTATACAAGCGGCAGAAATTGATATATACTAAGTTTAGATAGTTCTATATATAGATCAGGAGGAACTTTTATGCACAAATGCACTTCATGTAACCCAACAGAACTTTTTTATAGAATCCTTATTTCAGGGGAAAATAATTTAACACATCTTCCTCAACTTCAGTACTATCTTAAATCTAACGGCTTATTGGTCAACATACATGAAAATATCATCGTTGTAAGAGAAGCTGCAGTTGCAGGGTTATATGACTATTTCAGTGACTTAATGGAAATACAATCTATTTATTTCAAAGTGGATGGCAGTGAATGGAAACCGATCAATGAAGTAATTGAATTGCTAGAAATAAAGTGGATTGACCAGGTCATACTCCAAAACAACATCACATTCCACATACAGCCAATTGTTACGGGGAGACAAGAAGTCTTTGCGTATGAAATGTTGGCACGATTCCAGGATGTTGACGGAAATTCTGTGACTCCAAATGAAGTATTTAAAGCTGCGAAGAAACGAAACCGTACCTACGCGCTAGATCGCGTTTGCAGAATGACTGCCGTTAGAAACGCCGCCACTATTCGTGAGAAAGTGTTCATAAACTTCATCCCAACTTCAATCTACTCACCAGAACATTGTCTAAGAACAACAGTGCAACTTGCAACTCAGTTGGGTATCCCCTTTTCTCAATTAGTTTTTGAAGTAGTTGAGACAGAAAGTGTAGATGATATAGAGCATTTGAAAAGAATATTGACTTATTACAGGGAAAGAGGCTTACATTATGCGCTGGATGATGTGGGAGAAGGCTTTAGTACAATTGAAGTGCTTGAACAATTAATGCCAAATTATATGAAGCTAGATATGAAATTTGTACAAGGGGTTTCTGATGATCTTACTAAACAGGATGCTGCCAAAAAGTTTTTAGCGACAGCCCTACAAGTTGGTGCAATTCCTCTTGCTGAAGGTATTGAAAAGCGGGAAGACTTCGAATGGTTGAAAGAGGTTGGATACGAATTATTCCAAGGCTATTTGTTTGGAAGGCCTGGTCCAATACCTGCAGTCCTAGCTAAGAAGTAGATTAATGCGCGGTCGAAAAACCCCGTTGTATAATGTTAGTAATTCAACGTTGTACAAAACCCTGAAAATCCTTATACTTACACAAGGACTCATAGTTTGTCGAAAGGATGTAATGAACACAATGACTCCATCAGACTTAATTGGAATGTATTTTATTCAACAAGTTTCAGACATGACAGGTTTATCAAAACAAGTCATCCGCAAATGGGAAGAACGTTATAATCTTGTACAACCCAAACGATTAGAAAACGGTTATCGCATATATAGTGAAGTAGATATCAACGCTCTGTTAAGCGTGAAGACTCTTTCCGGACAAGGACATGCCGTTAAGCGTGCTGTTGAGCTTACAAAGGAAAGAAGTATATTGGTAGATACTGTTCAAGATACTTCCCAGTCCATTCAACATCAAGAAGTCCTAAATGATTATGTCTTTCAACTTCTCGAAAAAGGTGCCCATTGTGATGAATTGGAATTAAGTCTAGTATTGCAACAGGCTTATCATTCTTTCGGATTAGCAGACTTTTTGACATCTGTTATCGTCCCATTTTTACATGAGGTCGGGAACAAATGGAACAGGAAGGAATGGAGCGAGTACCAAGAGGCTGTGTCAAGCCTTGTCGTACGAGACTTTTTAGTACAAATTCGGCGTAACTACCAATGCCGTGAGGATGCTCCTTTAGTCGTAGGAGCTTGTCTGCCTTATGAACGACATGAAATTCCTTTGCACATACTCTTATTGCAATTTATGATGAAAGGCTGGAAGACAATATTGGTAGGTGCTTCTCCGGCCCCTGGCTCCATTGAATCGCTAGTAGGAAAATTGAAGCCCGCAAAAGTACTGCTATCAGCAACTACAACGACCCCTTTTGAAAATGATCCAGACTTACTAAAGAAGTTAGATCAGTTTGCCGTTGCGAATAAACATATTGATTTTTACCTAGGCGGCCCAGGTGCACTCGACTATGCAAAGAACAAAACGCTTCAGGCAATCCGCGTTACCAGTTCAATTGAAGACACCTTACGCTAATAAAAACGTAAAAAAGGGTCCAGCTCCTTACGCTGGTACCCTCTTCTCACGGAGTAATCTCTATTGGTTCCTCTCCTTTTTTATTCATCAAACGAATTGAATCAGGTGAAATTTTCAAAATCACTAGATCGGGATCCTCAGGACCACTGAACCAAGGTTTCATATGCTTATTCCATACTTTCTCTTTTACACTTTCATTGTCAGAAATACTAACGGTTCCTTCTATTTCAAGGTATTCGTCACCCATACCTTTACCTTCATACCCGATTAAAATGTGAGTATACGGATTTTCTTCAAGTTCATCCACCTTCTGTGTTTGTTTTGATGTCGCGGTGTAAAGCGTAAATTCATCACTGAAAAACGTCATATAACGTGTGTGGGGCTTGTTCTGTTTGACTGTCGCCATCGTTCCAACAAAGCTCTCTTCCAAGATTTTCAGTGCTGCTTTTTTTTCATTCATCAGTATCTACTCCCTTTTTTAACCTTGTTGTAGTGTACCTCTCTGAGAAGGGAATTAAACACCATTCACATAAATGGAAATAAATATTCGTAAGGAGTGAGGATATGCTTTTAACAAAGCGAGGTTTTCAAAAAGCTGTTTTATATGGACTGATTTCAGGTTTATTCTTAGCTGCTGCATTAAAAATTGTAGAGTACATCACTCGTTTTAAAGTTTACACGCTATTATTAAACGTCGACTATATTCCTTACATCAATACGTTTGTTTTTCCAGAACTCGTTGAAGTAGGTTTTCATCTAATTGTCTCGTTTGTTTTAGCGATTTTTTTGTATCTGTTGATTGTTTATAGAAAAATTTCATCTCGTAAGAAAATCATTTTTTTATGTACCTTCGTTTGTTTCATCATTGGCGCAGCACTATTCCCTACGACGATATTTTCTGACAGAACGCCTGCATTTACTAGCATTCCTTCATTTTCATATTGGATTGCGGGGCACATAATGTATGGCTACATACTGGGAATATTGTTTGCTCGTAATTTCAAAAAAGGTTGATTTACTAGTTGAAAAAAAGTGCCTGTTCAACACCGAATTCGGAATTCACTATTGCCCTGGAACTCTTTATATCGCGAATAACTTCTAATTCCAATGAGCGCTTCTATATATTTTGAACAAATGAGAAACTAAGCGAAGGCGCCTTCAAAGGTGTAGCCGAAGCCCTAAGACTAGTAGCGTAGCAGCTTGGCTTAGGGAAAATCACTGAAATACTAACGTTATTAAATGCTATATATTTTCCATTTTAAATTTCAAAGGCAGTAAAACTTCCTGCGTCATCAAAATCATAAACTTGAACAACCTTGTCTGAAAATTGTTCCACTACTTTAGTGCTGCTTCCCAGCACTAAAGAAAGAACGTTGAAATCCTTTTCTTTTTTCTTTTTGTTGAACGCTAATAGAAACGATTCGGTTAAAGTGTCTTCACCATCCGTAACGAAAACTAAATCGGCTTGTTTAAACTGACTTTCGTTGATTACATTCATCGCTTGATCAAGCGGAAGAGCAAAGTTCGTTCCTCCACCTAAGAAGGTTTGAGCCAAAATAACCATATCAGATCCTTTAATCTTCCCTTTTTCATATTTATGGATTTGTGTACGAGTAGAGAATAATATCAAGCAAAAATCCCTTCGTTGCTTTCTTGCAATGGACATAAGGGTTAATATAAAACCTTTGGATTGGGTATCCAGTTGGTACATACTCCCTGACTGATCAAGGCAAAGTACGATTGGCCCCTTCTCTAATACCTCACGCCCTTTCTGTTCATATTGCATGGTCTGGCCTTCCACAAAGCGACGAAGAAAATCGTTCTTCGTTATTGGATGCATGTATAAGCCAAATTCTATCGGGAGTAACCTCTCGATTTCCTTACCGAACGTAACTCCCCTTCTTTCCATAGACTCTCTATGTATGGTTTTCTGCTTTTTACTGGCTATTTGTTTGAATCGGCCCGCCCACTCCGCTATTTCTTTCATCGTTTTATCAGCAGCCATTTTTTCTGCTAATACTAGTTGGTCGCGTAAAGGAATTTTTTTCAATTCCGCATCACCACTCCCTGCACCGTAGCCCCCAAGCAACGACTTCAGACCATCTTTCACTTGTTTTGTTTCTTGCATTGCTTGAGCCAATGCTTGAGAAAAGCTATGACTGTTGTTTTGAAGCATCTGTTGCAATTTCTCATTAAATTTAGTCATCGCTTCTGTAAAATTCTCTTTTGACACCTGATTATCATTTCCTATCTCTTCTTGCCAATACTGCTGTTGAAGTTGCCTATGCATTGCGTTAATTTCCTGCATCTGTTTTTTAAAATCTTCATCTTCCTCTTTTTGGTCAGTCAGCCATTGGTTCGTCTTCTCTCCGAATTTCACCGTGCCGATAGCGGACAACAAATCATCCAATCGGGTGAAGCTTCGGTAGTATGCAAAGTATTCATCCGCCATAATTCTTTCCATGAGTGATTTATTAACCTTAAACACACTGTCAATGTTCTCTGCCACTATTTCAGGTTTCATCTTATATAAGGAAGCCCAAATATCAGCTAGTAATGGTTCGAACATTGGCAACGCACCTTCATCTCTTATCTTTTGAAGACCCCGAGACATGTCAAAAATTTCTTTGAAACGTCTTTTATCGAATGCGTCCGTATTTAAAACTGAACGGTTATCATTGTGATTTTTACGACTCTTCACAAAGAACACTCCCTTTCACATATTAAAAAAGGTACTGGTGGATCCTCTGTTGTCATTTTGAACATCGAAATACCAAGGTTCTAAAATACTATTTAGGATTTCATGTTCCATCGAGATCACTTTATCAAGTAATTCGTCGATATCAATCTTACGACTTTGATTGTTACTCTTGAGCTTATTCAAATCAGCCACTAAGGCTTTCATTTTTTGAGTCGCTTCCATTCCAGCGTCTGGCGAATGATCCTGCTGTATAGAGTAGAACACTTCATTGGCTTCATTTCGTATGGAATAGAGGGCCTGAGTAACAACATCTTGTGAATGGTTGCGAATAATGGTAGACACGGCATATTTTTGGTCCACCGTTTCCCAAAGGGCATTTTCAAGGATGACAATGTCATCTACCTTCACAACTTGCCTTTGGTTTATCAACGCCTTCGCTTGAAGGACCGAAAGCGACTGTTTAAACCGCCTGTCAGAAGGGCGTATCCCTTCGTCTCGCAATTCTTTACGAATTTCCGAAAGTGTTTCATACACTTCGTCCGGTATTGTAACCATGTCCGTAAAAAACTGAAGTTGAATCAATTCATCCATAGTCATGGAAGGCATGATCTGATTTTGACCGGTGCCCTTCATCATAGAAACAAAATTCGTTTCATCTGCAATATAGTCTAGTTCGAATCGAAGTAAGAACCTGTCGAAAAGGGCTTCAAGTCCTTCCCCATCTTCAGGGTATTCGTTCGAAGCTCCAATAACCGATATCAAAGGAACCTTTACTGGCTTTCCGTTATTGTAGAAGAGCCGTTCGTTAATAAGCGTCAGCAAACTATTCAAGATAGCAGAGTTGGCTTTAAATATCTCATCCAGGAAAACAAGATTAGCTTCCGGCATTTTAGTTGCCGTATTACGCTTGTATACGCCTTTTTCAAGGTCTTTTAAGGACAATGGGCCAAACACCTCTTCTGGTGTACTGAATCTTGTCAACAGCCACTGGAAGTATTCTGTTCCTTGTACGATATTAGCTAATTCAACCGACAATGCGGATTTCGCAGTTCCAGCAGGTCCAATCATGAGCATATGTTGTCTAGAGAGCAGAGCGATAAGAATTCCCTCAACCTCATTCTCTCGCTCATAAAACTTTGAATTGAGCGCCTGTCTGATTTCCTCCAACTTCCTGAAATTAATAATTGTCATTTTATTCAACTCCTTACTTTGTAATGTAGGTAGAAAAAGGAATCCGGTTTCTCAAGTACCCAGCTTCCCTTTAAAGGGACTTGTTCTATTTCCCTCTGAAAGACACTTACCCTACATTACAGTTTGAGGGATACTCAGTCATTTTAATCTTCCCATTACCATATTTTTATAACAGATGTCTTTTCACCAACTATTTTTATAGGTAAAATCATACCACTGTTAAGAAAATTGACAATTCATTACATTCTAGGCAATCGGATTTCTGTAGACACTGATTGGAACAGTCAGTGATATGGTCCTCATCGGTGTAAAAGTTCATGTGCCATTTTGATTTTTCCTATTTCGATTGTAGTTGGTCTAGGTATATTGAAACACCAGGTATCATATACCTTTGATAGGTGCCTCTGAAGATACAACAACTACTATTTCATTCAATTGCAATGTTATGTCATGCGCAGCTACCTAAACTTTAGGAGGATGAATGGTGAACGTATCAAAACGAATAGCAATCGTTAATCTTTTCTTTTATGTAGTGATGATAGCTATTAATTATTCCGCGGGATCAAGTGTGGAAGGTATAGCAAATGAAAAGTCTGCGTTAATTCAGCCCGCCGGATATGCCTTTTCTATCTGGATTCTCATTTATTTCCTCTTGCTATTATGGATTGTAAAAGGTTTTTTTGTTCAGGGTAAAAAAGTAAGTGTCTATATCGATCTTCAAGTGTTAATTCCTGTGAACTTTCTATTAAACGGAGCTTGGATTCTAGCGTTTACGCAACAAAAGATTCTCTTGTCTACAATTATTATTCTTCTCTTATTACTCTCACTTATATTGATATATAGAAAAATAAAGCACAATGTGAACAGAGGCCTTTTTGACCTTATACCATTCTCTATTTATCTAGGATGGGTTTCTGTAGCAAGTATTGTTAATGTTTTTACGTATTTTGTTCACAATGATATAACAACGTTTCTTGGCATAGGAGAACTTGGTTGGACCGTTATTATGCTCATTTTCGGATGTGCCCTGGCTGTTTCGTTTTCACTTATGAATCAGGATGCCTTGTATCCTCTGGTGTTTATTTGGTCATATATTGCGATTTACGTTAAGGATCAGGAACAAATCATAAACTGGGTAACATTGATTAGTATCATAATTATGAGTGTCACTGTTTTATATGTGCTTATATCAAAAGTTAGTAGAGTTAGATGAGAGGTAACAGCTGGGCAAATGACCTATCGGTACCTGTGTGTGAAATAACGATAAACAATTCACATTTCCCCTTCTCGTTTCTAGGAAGTTCAAAAAAACACTAAAAATCCATCAATGGTTCAATGGATTTTCAGTGTTTTTTTGAAGCATCTGTCGTGAAAAGGAAAAAGTAACAAGTACCCATTAAACTCTGAGTATTTTTAAAATTCCGCGCCATTTTTTAGTTCTTTAAAACGTAAAATGAGATTTTCGAGCCATTCCCTTGTATGTTGTGCCCGACTTAGTGAATGGTCTCCTATATATCTAAAGCCCAAATATTGATCTGAATGCTCTTCTACTTGCAGTTTATAACTTAAATACGTTTCCCATGCTAAGCGATTCTTTTCAATTTTCCTCTCTATAATTGCGATCACCTTTTCGATTTCCACATGCTTAATGTTGACAAGCGCAATATACATCTCGGAAATTTCAGTCGCGTTTTCAAATGTATTATATATTTGTATTTTCAACTCTTCTCGTCCTTGTTCCGTGATTTGATAGACATGCTTATCTGGCCGGTTTTCTTCCCTAATCGTTTCAACTGGTATGATATGCCCTTTAGCAGCTAACTTTTCAAAATGATAATAGAGTTTGTTTTCATTTAAGCCTGTAAATTGATCAATTGGAACCGGTTCAGACAATCGTTTTTTCAACATATAAGGATAGCTGTTTTCTTCTGCTAATATTCCTAAAATATAAACTTGAATCGACATGTTAAAACTCTCCTTCAGTCGTCACTTGCCTTTAGTTTATCAAATTTAAGCAATACTTTCAGCAGTCACAGGTACATTTTTGTGAAATACACGAACAATCACAATATTAATAACCAATGCACCTAAACCAACTAACAACATACCGAGATGTGATGCCGATGCATCGCCACCACCGTACATAATAGCAAAGTCTGCTTGCACTGAATAATACATTGGTGAAATATGACTTAACCATTCGTATGGTACGTACATCATTTCACGTGTCATCGCAGCACCGTTCGCAATTGTTTGCATTAATAAGAACGGTATATTTAAAATCATACCTGTTTCACCGAATGCTAAAATGAATAGTGAAGTGAATTGGAAGCTTACGTAATAACTAAGTGCATGATGTCCCCATAGCGTGAAGAATGTTTCGACACCATGTCCATCTACTAGATACGTAATACCAAGACCAACGACTGTTGCTACAACACCAATCAGTAGTGCAGTCAGTTGCATGTAAATGAATAGTTTTGTTTTACTTGCCTTACCACGACTTGCTCTAAATGCACCGACTAATTGCATCGCACCAATCATTGCACCTACATAACCCGCCATCGTTAAGAACATCGGTGCCATTGCATTATGCATACCTGGTGGGATTTCATTAATCTTTATTACATTCTCCGTAAATTGATTTTGCATGGCTGTAGCCATGGCTGCTGCTTGCTCTTCTGGTACATTTAAGTTCATTAACACGCCCGTTGCATATTGCTCAGAAAATTGCTTACTTAATGTTGCGCTAATTTCAGAAACGACCGAATTCATTGTTGAAGAAACAACAGTTGGGCCAGCCTCATTAATTGTAAAATCAATACTTGATGATGCTTCGCCATTCATCACATCTTCCGAAAATGTTTGTGGGATGTGAATTACGAGCTTAATATCATTTTCATCTAATTTTTTCAACGCTTGTTTATATGTTAATTCCATTGCTATTTCTTCGAAAGGAAGATTTCCGCCAAATTGTTCTGCAATTGTAGCACCAACCTTGCCTGCATCGTCATTGATAATCGCAATTGGTAATTGGTCTATATTGCTAGGAATTGCCGTATATCCCGGCATAAACGAGACAAGCATCGCAATTTGATAAAATATCCCCATGAAGATTGCTCCACGCGCACCCTTCGTCTTTAAAAAGTTCTTAAATTTCATAATAACCACCTTGAGATTTATTTTAAGTACTTTAATTAAAGTACTTTAATTAGTATACATTGTTTTAATGGTTTATAAGAAATTGTTTGTGACAATATAGAGTCAATCCCAACATTGCATTCTAAAAAAGGATTTAATGAGATTGAGCAAATATTAGTAAATGTCGGTGCTATGTAACAGTATAGTTTTATTAACTCATTAATGTTTATCGCAAAAATAGTATTAACGGTGTAGTTTTCTCACCACAATTTACAAACCTAAAGAAACACCGACTAGAATAACTGAGGGCACTGAAAAAGTTCTTTTTATAGTTAGGACTAGTTGATTGTAGTGGAGAGCGGCGACTCCAGCGGGAACAGCACGAGCTGAAGACCCCGCAGGAACGTAGTGACGAGGAGGCTGAAAATCTATTTTCATAGCGCTTAACTTATTTCACATTAAATAGCGGCACGAAAATATTCGGAAAACACGCCGCAATTGCATTTTCCAACCTAGCTGGAGCTGTATAGCATATTAAATATTTTGTAAACTTCATTTTAAGTACTTTTTGGCACAAACTGTCTTTAGCTAATTTGATAGCAGTTGACCGTCCGAGTCCTGTTGCGAATCCAGTAATTACAATAACTTTTGTGTTAGTCATTTCTCCCTCGAGTTTTCGGTAAAAAATGTTAAAGTAACTGTCAGAATAGGTATTGGTTTTCAAGTCGGTCAGTAAATTCGGTGATCAGATGTTCCTTTCTCAATCCAACTAACTGTATTATTAGTTAACTATTAATGGTATACTCGCCTGTATCTATGCATCTTGATACATTTACGAATCGGAAATAGAAAGTATTTTCGCTGTTAAGGAGTGGGTTGATTGGACACAAAACAATTACAAATGTCTGTCACTTTGTTAGCTGGATTTCAGTGGCTGTTCTTTATGTTCGCTAATACAGTCGTCATTCCGATCTCAGTTGGCGGTGCTTTTCAGTTGGGGTCTGTTGAAATTGTATCAGCCATTCAGCGCTCCTTCATTTTTACAGGGGCAGCCTGTCTTCTGCAGGGGATTTTCGGGCATCGTTTGGCATTAATGGAGGGGCAATCGGGTCTTTGGTGGGGGGTCATTTTAAGCCTGGCCGCAACCGCCAATACAATGAATCTAGAACTTACTACGGTTGGTGGCAGCATTGCAATAGGAGTCATGATTTCTGGTGTAATAGTCGCCTTTTTTGGAATCCTTGGCATAGGAGAAGTGTTAAAGAAATGGTTTACACCTGTTGTAATGTTTGTTTTTCTTCTGTTATTGGCCAATCAGCTTATTACTATTTTCTTAAAAGGAATGATCGGTCTAAATACGGGTGATTCCATCGATGTAAAAGTCGCAGGTTTTTCGTTTCTACTCGCCACACTTACGATTCTTATCCATGTATTAGGGAAAGGAATCATCAGCAGTTTGAATCTGCTCATCGGGATGACAGTCGGTTGGATTAGTGCTGTTATACTGTTTCCAGTCGAGGCCACAGAAACGATTAACACGACAGCTTTCCTCACTTTGTTTCCATGGGGGCCCCCCACTACGTTCGAATGGGGCATAGTCATTACAGTTATTATCACTGGATTATTAAACACGACAAATACAATAGCGACACTAAAAGGGGCAGAAGATATTTTTGAAAAAGAGACGACGCCAAAACAATACAGGGCATCATTTCTACTGACAGGACTGTTGTCAACTACTTCAGGCGTTCTTGGCCTCGTTCCTTATGCGCCATATGCTTCTTCTTTAGGCTTTTTACAATCGACAGGAATTCGTGAAAGAACACCATTTTTCGTAGGGTCTGCTCTATTCATTCTCCTGGGAATGATTCCAGCACTAAGTGCATTTTTTTCGACCATTCCAGCAAGTGTCGGAAACACGGTGCTATTCGTCGCCTATATCCAGCTGTTCCGTTCAGCAATACGCAATATCGAGGGCCTGACATTTGAACCGAAGACTGTTTACCGCATAGCAATTCCTGCGTTACTTGGACTGTCAATCATGTCACTCCCCCTAACCGTCTTTTCAACAATTCCACAACTGGTACGGCCAATCCTTTCAAACGGTATGCTTATGGGGATCTTAACAGCACTCTTTATCGAGCTGTTGTATTTTCTCCATCAAAAGCTTGGGAAGAGTAGATAATAAAAAAGGGCTTGGCTACTGCATACATATAAACAATATGTATGCAGTAGCCAAGCACCCGAATCACTTTAAATTATCATTGTAGATTAAGCCTTCATCATGTAAGTTAATAATTTTTAGATGATTATTATTCTTAATAAAAATACTCTTATACACTTTTTCCCCATTGGCTTCGGCGAATAGTAGCACCCGGTTGCCGGGGTTATCCGTTTCAATGACAACTTCGTATGTAACCAAATCGATTTTTTCTGATAGTACTTCGTATTCTTCGTAACCCTCCAACTCAGCTAGCTGTTCCACGTTCACCCCTTTTCCCAACACTTTTCTATCAACTGCATTGTCACTGGCACAGCCACCCAAAACCATAACACCCATAAATACAACCAACCATTTCTTCATTATAAGGACCTCCTGTTATATGTTTATATAGTAGAACTTTCAGGATTAGTTGTAAGTTTTCTGGATTATCTCCCTAAATGACAAATTAAGCAAGTGGATAAACAAACTTTTCGGACAAGAAGGAGAACACCTTATGTCCATTATACGACAACAATCGCTGCTTGACATGCAAGTTTTATTTGATTTAGAACCTTCCCAACGGTTTTATTAAGTATTGATATCCATCTAATACCAGATGTGTGAATGAAAAAGTCTCATTTCGAGCCAAAATAATCACTTAACTACTCGGCTATAATTTATCATTCGAATCACAGACCGTATCCCTTTTATTAACATAAATTTCCGCTCGATTCAGTGGGTCAATAATTGCCTCCGTATTTGGTCTTGTTTCAACATGGAGAATAAATTGAACGTAGACGATATCTGTCCCCCACCAACCTTTTCCCATATATTCATTAATCATATTTTCATTTACAAGTATCATATATGGTGAAGGCTTTGCGATAGTAAGTCCAATTTCCAAAGAACATTTTTTAAAATATAATCAATTAAAAAAGGAAGTAAGGTTGTGATGCTACCTTACTTCCTTTTTTGGTTTTTAATCTGTAGAACCTAGCTTTTGAGTTATTTAATTCAATTCACGCATAGTCATTGGGCCAAGGGTGTAGCCGAAAGGAATGATAAATATTGAAGGAAAACTATATTTTGGTCTATGCTTCCCATAGAGAGTCCCCTCTCTGTAAGAATAGGACTGGTTTAGTCGTCAGTTTTTTTACAGGAGGGACTCTCTTTTTGCGTTTTCCAAACACGTCTCGGTGCAATTACGCCGTAGACTTAACTTGAGTCAGTAGGGGTTTGAACTACCACGGATTTAAAGGCTTTCTTGCATTCATTCCGCTGAATCAGGTTATATTACTATATATCGAGATTGACAAATCCTTCACTGGTAAAACGAACATCTGTTGAAATATAACTTTTGTCACCTATTTCTACCTTTATTATCCCGCCTGGCTGATGGATTTTTAATCTGTCCTCTTTATTTTTCATTGACAAATAAACTCCCAAAGCTAGAGATCCAGACCCACAAGCTTGCTCGAAAAATCTACTTCCCGTTTCTGTCACGTAAACGAAAGGCCATATTTCATATTCATTTTCCATTAATCTTCTATAGGGAATTATTCCAATAGCTTTATCTTCAATTTTTTCATTAACCGCCTCAATTAGAGAACTAAAGTCATCTTTGCTTGGCCAATAATCCGTTAAGAAATGAGTTATCCCATCAAATTTGACAACATTCCCTGAAATACTACGACCATTGAGACTAACAACAATGTCATTAATTGATATTGGATGAGGCATCTCAGCTCTAGCTTCAAAATGAGTAGGGGACTTTTCTTCTACAAAACATTCAAGCGGGAAATCAGAACCGGATGTTTCTATAGAAAATACATTCTCTTTGCTCAGGCCTTTGTAGTTGCAGAAAGCCGCAGCACTTAAAACGGCATTTCCGCAAAATTCCCCCCCCGACATTTCTAATCTCAGTATACATTCTTTGTTAGTCGGTTCCACTATGAAACCAACCTGCTCAGCACCAAGATATTCAAGGTCCATAAGGGGAGTAGCTATTTCCGCATAACGCGCAGGTGCAACATAATCGGTTATAAAAACAGTCATATTTTTTGAAGGACTAACCTTTACAAAATTAAGTTTCATTCTCTAGCCTCTCCTTTTGCAAAATAATAATAATAATAATAATAATAATAATAATA
>CAZWAW010000026.1:0-8990 GCA_964632025.1 uncultured Sporosarcina sp. | reverse complement strand
AATAATAATAATAATAATAATAATAATAATAATATATATAGCATGCATCCCGCCGCTTTAGAAGTGGGGAATACATGCTGAATGAAGTTAAACAAGTTTCTTAGAGCACCATTGCCGCGATAAGACCAAAGATAAAGAGAGGGATATTAAAATGCATAAACGTCGGCACACATGTATCCCAAATATGATGGTGTTTTCCATCTGCATTTAACCCCGCTGTCGGACCAAGCGTACTATCTGATGCCGGCGATCCTGCATCCCCAAGCGCACCAGCAGTACCGATTAAACAGGCGGTCGCCATTGGAGAAAAACCGACTGCTATACAGATTGGGACAAACAGAGCAGCAATAATTGGGATTGTTCCAAATGATGAACCGATGCCCATTGTGATTAACAAGCCGATTAGAAGCATCACGGATGCAATAATAAGTTTATTATCACCCAGAATTCCTGTCGCCGCCACTACCAGCTCATTAACGGCACCAGTCTCTTTCAAAATCGTCGCATAACCAGAAGCGATTAGCATCACGAATGCAATCATACCCATCATACTAATTCCTTCATTTACAACCTTTTCTCCCTCTTTAAACGGAACAACTGTGAATATATACATTAAAGCAATACCAGTAAGTGCTCCTAAAACAAGCGAACCGGAAGCAAGTTGTACAACTAATGCACCAAGAATCGCACCAATAGTAAGGACGTGGCGCGTTGAAAATTTCAGTTCTGTCTCTTCTGGTATATCTATCTTATTGATAACTCCTAGATCACTAGGTGGCAGTTCCCGTGGCTTCCGATACGTAATGAAAACTGCAATTAACAGTCCTACAATCATGCCAAGACCCGGGATTAACATTGAATATGTGACTGACAAAAGAGGGATTTCCATACCGCTCGCTTTCATTTCAGCTGCAATAATCCCGTGGAATATTAGTCCGAATCCCGCTGGAATCATAATATACGGCGCCTTTAATCCAAATGTTAAAGCAGTAGCGATACCCCTACGGTCAATCTTCATTTTATCAAACAAATGGAGCAAAGGGGGGATTAAAATCGGAATGAACGCAATGTGTATAGGGACAAGGTTTTGGGAGAAGCAAGCGACTCCGGCAATTGTCAACAACAAAATGGAACGTTTTCCTCTTAAAATATTTACAAGCCTCTTCACTAGAAATCCAGTAATTCCTGAATAACCAATCATAACAGCAAACATTCCAAGCAAAACATAACTTAATGCCGTATTCGCTTGTCCTCCCATTCCAGAAACAAGCATTGTCGTTGCTTCCGTCAATGAAAGACCCTCCATCAAACCAGCAACACCAGCCGCGATTAAAATCGCAAACATTACGTTAACCCGGAAAAGACTCAACACAGACATAACGATAACTGAAATCACTACTGTACCTAACATAAATCCACCCCTTCTCTTTGAATGATTCACTACTTCTGAAAATTCAGTTATAAGCAACAAGAGAGAAAGCGACCATTGAATATAAAAATTAATGGTCACATCCTAAAGAATGTTAACTTTCTTTCCCCGATAGACAAGATAGATCCCACGCAAGTGGAAAGAGTCTCCACTTCCCTCCTAATTCTATTACACTTTAGAAATTGAAAGTTCCCTCTTTTAGCCATTCATTCATTGCTTCAATATCCTTAGAAAACACTCGATCCTCCGTAATATAGGGTACGATATTTCTTCCGTTTTCCAGGAATCCCCTTGTGATTTTCGCCATTTTTTCTTTTCCGCGAATATCAACTGCCTGCATACTGCAAATAGCTTCAATTGCTAACACCCGACGTGTATTTGTTATCACTTGATATGCGTGTCGCGATCCAATTGTTCCCATACTGACATGATCTTCTTGATTCGCCGATGAAGGAATCGAATCAACGCTTGCTGGATGAGCAAATGTCTTGTTTTCAGAGACTAGTGAAGCTGCAACGTATTGCATAATCATTGCGCCTGACTGTAACCCTGGTTGAGGACTTAAAAATGGTGGTAAGTCATTTAATTGTGGATTTACTAAACGCTCTGTTCGACGTTCTGAGATATTTGCTAGTTCCGCTATTGCAATTGCCAAGAAATCCATAGCGAATGCAATCGGCTGCCCATGGAAGTTACCACCAGATAATACCTTTTCACCATTATCGAAAATTAACGGATTATCTGTAGCTGCATTCATTTCTATTTGTAATTTCTCTTTCACATAATTCATCGTCTGCCATGTTGCTCCATGTACTTGAGGGATACACCTGATCGAATAAGCATCTTGAACACGTACTTCTCCTTGCTTTGTTGTTAAATTACTGTCAGCCAGAATAACACGAATTCGTTCTGCCACTTCTACTTGCTCTCTGTAACCACGGGCAAGATGAATATCTTCGTCAAATGCATCAATGATTCCAAGTAAGCCCTCAATCGTCAAAGATGCGATTTGTTCTGCTTGATAAGCCAATTTTTCCGCTTCCAAATATGCAACAACACCCATAGCGGTCATTGCCTGTGTTCCATTAATAAGAGCTAGCCCTTCTTTTGCCGTCAATATGATTGGCAAGATCCCTTCTTTCGTTAACGCTTCAATGGCAGAAGTTCTCTCCCCCTTGTAAAAGACCTCACCCTCTCCAATCAAAACCAGGGCTAAATGTGAGAGTGGCGCTAAGTCACCACTTGCCCCAAGTGATCCTTGCTGAGGAATCACGGGATGGATATGTGCATTCACTAAATCTAACAGTCTTTCAATAACAACAGGACGTACCCCTGAAAACCCTTTCAATAACGCATTTGCACGAAGAAGAATCATCGCTCGTGAAACAACTTCTGGAAATGGGTCACCCACACCACAAGCATGAGAACGAATTAAATTTAATTGAAGTGCCTCTACATCATCTTTGTCAATAAACACATCACTAAATTTTCCAAAGCCTGTTGTAATACCATATACGATTCTTTCTTCTTCAACAATTCTCTCTACAGCTTTACGACTTTCTTGAACTTTTCTCATGCTCTCTTCTGAATATGTAACTTTGTCTCCATTGTAAAGTACGCTGCTCACCTCTAAAAAATTCAGCGTTTGACCATTTAATTCAACCATCGCTTGACCGTTTAATACAACCATCGTTTCCGTCTCCCTTCAATTCCGTTATTCTAGTAAAATCGCTATAATGAATTATGTTAAAGCCTTTGAATACGCTTTTAATACATAGCCCCTAATAAATTAAATAAACGATACTTTCTTTTTCACTAATCCCTTATTAAATGACCATGTCTTTTAACACGTTGCTTTGCCAACAACCTGTACGCCTTTTTTCCAAACAGACTTTACGTGATTCACACCGAATAGATATTGGAGTTCTTGATAATTTTTAACGTTCCATAAAACTACATCACCTTGTTTACCAATTTCCAACGAACCAACCTTACCCTCGCTTTTAATTGCGCAGGCTGCATTATATGTTGCGGCTGTCAAAGCCTCCGCTGGTGTTAAGCGCATCGAAATACAAGCTAAGTTCATAACGAGTGGCATCGAAGTTGTTGGTGATGATCCTGGATTGCAGTCTGTTGATATGGCCACAGGCACACCTTCGTCGATCATGCGTCTTCCCGCAGCTGCTTCTTCTCGCAAATAGAGTGCTGTGGCTGGCAGAAGGCATGCAATTGTACCCGATTTGGCCATTGCCTGAATCCCTTCTTCCGATGCTTTTAATAAATGTTCAGCTGAAATGGCACCTACTTTAGCTGCAAGTTCAGCACCGCCATATGACTCAATTTCATCTGCATGGATTTTCGGAATCAGTCCAACTCGTTTCCCAGCCTCCAACATTCTTTCGGATTGTTCAGGTGTGAAAACACCTTTTTCACAAAATACATCGATAAATACAGCCAGCTCCTCTTTTATCACCACCGGCAATACTTTTTCAATTAAATAATTAATGAACTCATCTTCTCGCCCTTTATAATCAAGAGGAACGGCATGTGCCCCCATGAATGTTGGAACAAGATCAATCGGATGTGTTTCTTGAAGCTTTTTCATCACACGGAGTTGTTTTAGTTCGGTTTCCAGATTCATTCCGTAACCACTTTTCCCCTCGACTGTAGTGACTCCATGAGCAAGAAACGAGTCAAGTCGACGTGCTGCTTGTTCGAATAACTCCGCCTCCGATGCATCCCTTGTCATACGTGTCGTTGCATGAATACCGCCTCCCGCATTCATGATGTCCATATAGGTCGCACCTTCCAAACGCATTTCAAATTCACGCTCACGGCTTCCCCCATATACGACATGTGTATGGGGATCCACTAAACCAGGAGTCACAAGATGTCCCGATGCATCCACAATTTCTGCCTCTTCTGCTCTTTCGCCATATCTTTTTTCCAGCTCTTCTGTTGTTCCTACAGCTTGTATGATACCGCTTTCAATCCATAGACTACCGTCTTCGATTAATCCAAGTTCCGACATGTCTTTTTTTGCCCGTGGGCCTTGCTTCCCAGATGCCAATGTTGCCAGCTGGGAAGCGTGTTTAATCCAAATTATATTTTTCATTCAAATTCATTTCCCTTTTTCAACATTGGAATATTAACGCCTTTCTCCAATGCTGTTTTTTCAGCTATTTCATAACCTGCATCGACATGACGCGCAACCCCCATACCGGGATCCGTAGTTAACACGCGCTCAATGCGGGCATCTGCTTCCTTAGTTCCATCTGCAACAATTACAATTCCTGAGTGCACGGAATAACCCATTCCAACTCCACCGCCATGATGTAGCGATACCCACGTTGCTCCTCCGACTGCATTAATCATTGCATTTAAAATTGGCCAATCCGCAACAACATCAGATCCGTCCTTCATCGCTTCTGTTTCACGGTTCGGTGAAGCAACAGAACCTGAGTCTAGGTGATCACGTCCAATAACAATTGGCGCGCTTAACTCACCACTCGCTACCATATCATTTATGATTTTCCCAAAGCGTGCGCGTTCTCCGTAACCCAACCAGCAAATACGAGCAGGAAGACCTTGGAATTCAATTTTTTCTTGTGCCATTCGAATCCAATTACAAAGGTGTTCATTGTAGCTGAATTCACGTAAAATCACTTCATCCAATTTATATATATCTTCTGGATCACCCGACAATGCTACCCAACGGAATGGCCCTTTTCCTTCGCAGAATTGTGGACGGATATAAGCAGGAACAAATCCTGGGAAATCGAATGCATTTTCAACGCCTTCGTCTTTTGCAACTTGGCGAATGTTGTTTCCATAATCAAAGGTAATTGCACCTTTATCCATCATGTCAAGCATCGCCTGAACATGTTTAGCCATGGATGCTTTGGATAATTTCACATATTCTTTCGGGTCATTTGTACGAAGTACCTCAGCATCTTCCAGTGACATTTTAGATGGAATATAACCATTTAACGGATCATGCGCAGATGTTTGGTCTGTCAGTACATCAGGAATGAAGTTGCGTGCAATCATCTCTGGTAAAATATCAGAAGCATTTCCTAACAATCCGATTGATAATGCTTTGCCTTCTTTTTTCGCTTCTTCCGCTAAGCGGATTGCTTCATCTAATGAATCCGTTTTCAAATCTGTGTAACGTGTTTCGATACGACGATCAATGCGCGTCTCATCTACTTCGATTCCGATACAAACACCGCCAGCCATTGTGACCGCAAGTGGCTGTGCTCCACCCATGCCGCCAAGCCCCGCTGTTACCGTAATTGTTCCTTGCAAATTACTATTGAAATGCTTTTTTCCCAGCTCTATAAATGTTTCATACGTCCCTTGCACAATTCCTTGTGAACCGATATAAATCCAACTTCCAGCAGTCATTTGTCCATACATCATTAGCCCTTTTTTATCGAGTTCATGGAACGTTTCCCAATTAGCATATGCAGGAACAATATTTGAATTTGCAATAAGGACACGTGGCGCATCCGCATGCGATTTAAATATAGCTACTGGTTTACCCGATTGAACGAGCAATGTTTCATCATTTTCAAGTTCTTTCAGCGACTTAACGATCGCATCAAAACTTTCCCAATTCCGAGCTGCTTTTCCAATCCCACCATAGACCACGAGATTTTCCGGATGCTCGGCCACTTCTGGATCCAAGTTGTTCATTAACATTCGAAGTGCAGCCTCTTGAAGCCACCCTTTCGTATTCAACTTAGAGCCTCTATAACGAATCACTTTTTTTTCAGCAATCGTCGTCATTATTAAACAACCTCCTTTTTTCTATACCTTCATTATACATAGAAGATTCTAATTATTTTTTATTAATTGTTGTTAATTTTATAATTTATATTGACAACCTTATGTATTTCGCCTCCTATTTTATAATTTATTTCATAATACCTGGTTCATTTCATTCTACACGTATTTATTTTCACAAAAAAAGAACCTTACACATGTAAAGTTCCCTCAAGCATTGGATTGATAGGAGGAAGGAGTTCTTCCTTCAAGCTGTTTAAATTTCATAGTGAAATAACTTTGGTTGGAGTAGCCCGTTAACCCGGAAATCTCCTCCAATGACAAATCAGTCTCCTTCAATAATCGTTTAGCTTCCCGAATCCTGACTTGATGTAATACATCCCTAAATAACTGTCCCGACTCAGCGGAAAATCGGCGGCTCAGTGTACTTTTATTTAGCCTCAGTGCATCCGCACAAGCAGTTAAACTCCATTGTGCATTCCAATAATTCGACTCAATCAAAGTCTGTACTCTTTCAACAAGTGAACGTTCTTCCGCTTGCAAATGTACATCCCCATCTCCATATAATAGAAGATCGGTGATAAACGCAAGCAACTCTTGAACGATTTCGTGTATGACTGGTTTCCTAATAATTTGTTGAAAAACTCCGTGATAGGAATCTTCCCAATCTTGCGTTTGTATGTTATAAGATTTCATATATCGACGCACTTGAGCAAGGACACTTGTCAGACGTATCCGCACCATTTCGGGATCGGGATAAGGTTCCTCATACGTGAAAAATTCTTGTCCCACCCAATTCCGAATCTCCTTCGTGTCCCTTTTCTCAAGCATTTCAATCCATTGCCTTTGCTCTAAAGGTGTCAAAAAAGGATCCAAGGCCGACCAATTTCTATGTTCACTTTTCGATAAAATAATATCATAACCATCAAAAAATATTTTTTCTTTAAGTTGCTTTGTTTGTGCGTACGTTTCTTTCAACGAATGAATGGAAGATGAGTCATTTATCACAATGGCAAGTGATTCTCCCGTATCGTCTTTCCACCAAGCAAGAAATGCATGATACTCTTCTTGGAACAATTTGGTTTCTTGCGTATACTGAACACATAAGACACAATCTGATAACGCAAATAATTGTTGTTCCATTGTAAATGGAAACCGATGCAACTCATCATATAAACGTGGTAATGTGTCTCTATCCGGCGTCAAAATCGCAATCATCGTAATCGATTGGGAAGTCACCCTTTCCGTCAGAAAAAGGTCTGAGTAGTCAATCCTCATTGTTTGATTTTCATTATGTGAGTCTTTTAAATGCCGATGTCGTTCACTTCTTAATTGGTAGCGAATTTGTTGAATATGCTTAATTAAGTCGACTGGAGAAAAAGGACGAAACAAGACATCCTCTGCTCGATAACGAAGTCCACGGTATGCTGTTTGAAAAATGCGTTCCGATGAAATGCCCAACCAACGGACATTACTTTTTTTAAGCAGTTCTCCAAAACCTTCATCTTGCTGCATCCATGCGTCCATATCTAATAGAAGTAAATCCGGTACCTCTTCTTTACTTACTTTTGCGAACTCCCCGATGGAATCCCATTTGAATAAATCAATTCCAGTCATTTGGGATTCAACAAGCCAACGAATTCCCTCCGCCTCCAAGTTATCCTTAGCCAACAAATGAATCCTCAACACTAGTCCTCCTTTTTTAGTCTGTTAAAACCTGTAACTCAAGCTAGAAGCTTTAACACTATTCCACGTTCATCTTTATCCAAGCGCATCGTAACTCATACCCTTTTAGATAATACTTTCACACCTTTATAAGCTTTATAAGCTTTATTAATAGTTTAACATGAATCAAGTCAGCTATTTTTATATATTATGTTGAATTATTCACCACAATCCAAAATTTCAAGAATTTCATGAGACCTAAATTACCAAGATAAGTTTGTGCCGGGAAACTAGCCTAGTACTAGAAAACCCGAATCGAATCTTGGGAGAATATCGATTTTTGGACAGTCTAATTTACTTGCGACTTTGATCAATCATGTTCGTATGGTTTGGATTTGAATGCCTTTTTACTTGTTTCGAGGTCCGAATGTCCGTAGCATAAAGAAATCACAGATGGTCGTCTGAGCGAAACCGATTTTAAACACGTTATAAGACATGAAGAACAACTCTTTAAAGGACAACTTATTCGATGTAAACCACATCTTATTTTTAATAAGGTAGACAACCGAAATGAAAGCACATACAACTTCACTAATTAATGTACCTAATGCAATCCCTACCATTCCTAATTGAAAACCAAATGTGAGAATGGCATTATATAAAATATTAATGATAACAGAAAAAACAATGATGATTGCTTCAGCTTTTGGTTTTCCAAATGCTCGAATGGAGCTTGTCAGTGTATAGCCAATCGCACTAAATATATTGCTGAGTAAAATAATTTTTAAATAATCCTGAGTAAGCGAATACACTTCTGCTTCGGCACCAAGCAATGTTAGTATAGGATCCATGAATAGATATACAAGTAGAGAAGTGCTCACACTGACAACTAGCGTCATAATGAATCCACTCTTGAAATAATTATTTAATTTCAACATGTCATTTCGACCTAAGTACTTCGAAATCATAATCGCTGTTGAAATCGCAAAGAGTGTTTGAAGGGCTACAAACATAGCCAAAAGTGGAGATAATAATCCCATCGCAGTCAATGCACCTTCACTTTGGCTTCCTAAATGCCCTGCAAAAGACGTATCCACAACTGAGGTCA
>CAZWAW010000025.1:0-31499 GCA_964632025.1 uncultured Sporosarcina sp. | reverse complement strand
ACATTCTATAGAGAGTGTAAGTGCCCGAAGATGCAATTTCGGGCCCCCTAGTACTTTGTACAATGTGTACCTTGCTTACTTTTAGTAAAGAGAATAGATCTAATCATATGATGTCTTATAGAAAGTGACACTTCTTTACTATATAAGTCGAATGAATGATTCCATTGAATACCGCTTCGGCTACCCCTGTAAGGCGCATTCGCTTTGTTTGTTAGAAACACAATCACCAGTAGCATGGAGAAAAATGCATTGAGCCAGTTACTGACATCACGCACTGAATAGAATTGGCCATACCAAACACTCTCCAAAAACAAAAAGGACCTTCCCAGGTATTGTGGAAAGTCCTTTTTCATGTTATTTCGAATCCACAATAATTGTCACAGGCCCATCGTTAACAAGCTCGACATCCATCATCGCGCCAAAAACGCCGGTCTGAACTTTCAACCCTTCTTCTTCCAATCTACGGTTGAAGTATTCCCATAGAGGTTCCGCCAGTTCAGGTCTCGCGGCTTGGATGAAACTTGGGCGACGTCCCTTTTTCACATCCCCGAACAAAGTAAACTGGGATACTGAAAGAATATCACCTCCAGCTTCAAGTATTGAATGGTTCATCTTCCCTTCGGTATCTTCCCATAAACGGAGACCAGCAATTTTCTTCGCAAGATAATTAGCGTCTTCTTCGCTATCCAAGTGAGTTACACCAACAAGGAGCACATAGCCCTTGTCAATTGAACCCGTTGTCTTCCCATCGACACGGACAGCAGCTGGACCAGATCGTTGCAACACAACCCTCATCTGTTACACCTTCCAATCAATTAATGACACGTTCCACAGAATAGATATCCCGGATTTGTTTAATCCGGTCAACGATTCTTTGCAAATGTGCAATATCCATAATTTTAATCGTCATATGAATGCGGGCGATTTTGTCACGGTCCGCTTTGCCACTAACCGCAACCATCGGCGTTTTCGTATCTGCGACAACCATCATCACTTCATTCAACAACCCTTGACGATCGAATGCGGACACTTCTATATCAACCAGGAACTCTTTCCTTGAACTAGAAGGTCCAATCGCCCATTCCACATCGATAATCCGATCATTCTCTTCATCCCCGACCACAATATTTGGGCAGTCGGTACGATGAACAGAAACACCGCGCCCTTTTGTGATGAATCCTACAATCTCATCTCCTGGAACAGGATTACAACATTTCGATAGCCTGATCAGTAGATTGTCAATCCCTTTTACAATAACACCCGATTCAGTCATTTTTTCAGGTTGAGGGGATTTCATATCTGAAACGATTTTGTCAATTGTATCTTGCTGTTCACGTACTTTCCGTAACTTTTCAGCTAGGCGATTAACGACCTGTTGAGCTGTTATCCCATTGAATCCGACAGCTCCGTACATATCATCTTCAGATGTGAAACTGAATTTTTCGATTGTGCGTTTAATATTCTCCTGTGAAAGTACTTCTTTCAGATCATACCCTTGTGATTTTATTTCCTTTTCAATCATTTCCCGGCCTTTCAGGATGTTTTCTTCCCGAAGCTGTTTCTTGAAAAACTGCCGAATTTTATTTTTAGCCTGAGACGTATTGGCAATTTTCAACCAGTCACGGCTTGGTCCAAGCGATTGCTTCGATGTCAGAATTTCAATAATATCTCCCGTAAATAATTCAGTGTCAAGCGGGACCATCTTGCCATTCACTTTTGCACCAATCGTGCGGTTTCCGATTTCTGAATGGACACGATAGGCAAAATCGATTGGGACTGAACTTGCAGGCAGTTCAATAACGTCTCCATCTGGCGTAAAGACATAGACCATGTCCGAGAACAAGTCGAATTTCAATGACTCCATAAATTCTTCAGCGTTTGATGATTCGTTCTGGAAATCGAGTATTTCCCTAAACCAAGTCAATTTCGAATCAATATCACTTGGGTTTTCAGTAACCGATTTCCCTTCTTTATATGCCCAGTGTGCCGCAACACCAAATTCTGCAATTTTATGCATCTCTTCAGTTCGGATCTGTACTTCAAGCGGATCGCCAGCCGGGCCAACAACAGTTGTGTGCAACGACTGGTAAAGATTCTGTTTCGGCATCGCAATATAATCTTTGAATCTGCCAGGCATCGGTTTCCATAGTGTATGAATGATACCAAGGACCGCATAGCAATCTTTTATGCTTGAAACGATAATCCGAACTGCCAAAAGGTCATAGATTTCATTGAACTCTTTCTTTTGGATGACCATTTTACGGTAAATCGAATAAAGATGTTTTGGACGACCTGAAAGATCAGCCTCAATTTCCATCTCTCCAATTTCTGTTTTGATTTGTTCCATAACATTTGCTAAATAGTTTTCTCGTTCGACGCGTTTGCGCTTCATCATATTGACAATTCGATAATATTGCTGAGGATTCAAATAACGTAAAGCAGTATCTTCAAGCTCCCATTTAATAGCTGATATTCCCAACCGATGGGCTAGCGGTGCGAAGATTTCCAACGTTTCAGCTGCAACCCGGCGTTGCTTTTCTTCTGAGACATGTTTTAACGTTCGCATATTATGGAGCCGGTCCGCTAATTTAATAAGAATAACACGGATATCCTGCGCCATCGCTACGAACATTTTACGATGATTTTCTGCCTGCTTCTCTTCTTTGGATTTATATTGTAATTTTTCAAGTTTCGTCACACCGTCGACGAGCATTGCCACTTCTTCGCCAAAATCTCGGATGATGTCGTCCCTGCTGATGTCCGTATCTTCCACAACATCGTGAAGGAACCCGGCAGCAACTGTCGAAGGGTCCATTTCCAATTCGGCAAGAATACCCGCAACTTGGACAGGGTGAATGATATACACCTCACCTGAACTTCTGTGCTGTCCTTCGTGTGCAGTTTTCGCTGCCTCATATGCTTTTTTGACGAACGCAACGTGTTCTTCATTCATATAAGAGGCAACAAGTGTAAATATTTCTTCCGCCGTCATGTCACGATTTTTCGCCATAATATTACCCCTTTCGACTTTATCCGCAAAAATGATTGTATTCCCTATTGTATGTATAAATACATGCTCATGTAAAGGGTTAGTATATGGAAAATTGGTTTGCTCCTTCATTCTATACATATGAAAAGATCCTCCGCTTATTATGGCGGAGGATCTTTTTCAATAGGTAATCAGTGAACGCATGTCATAACCTTGTAATTTTTCACGGCCGCTTAAATACGACAGCTCTATGATAAACGCACAGCCTGCAACAACTCCGCCTAGTTTTTCAACTAGCTCGACTGTCGCGCCTACTGTACCACCTGTTGCAAGAAGATCATCGACAATCAATACACGCTGACCAGGTTTTATGGCATCTTTGTGAATTGTTAATGTATCTTTTCCATATTCAAGATCATATTCGACCTCAATCGTTTCTCTTGGCAACTTTCCAGGTTTACGGACAGGAGCAAATCCTACTTCCAGTGCATAGGCAACTGGGCAGCCAATGATAAATCCACGTGCTTCAGGACCTACAATAATATCTGTATTAACTTCTTTTGCAAACTTGACGATTTCGTCTGTCGCAAATTTATAAGCTTGGCCATTATCCATGATTGTTGAAATATCCTTAAAGCTAATTCCTTTTTTCGGATAATCCGGTACAATCGTTACATATTCTTTCAAATTCATTAGTGTTCCTCCCTGTCGACAATTCCATTTCGCACAGTATCGAACCATCGTTTCAATTCCATATAAGGCGCATATAGCAGTCTTTTCTCAAGCTCAATTTGACGTTCGCGCTCTTTGTAAGCTGGTGCTTCCGTCAAATCGCGTTTACCGGCCGTTTCCTGAACGGAAACAAAACCATCTTCAATCTTAACAAATCCAAGCTCAGAAAACACCTTTGACATGAAATAAACCGTATCTTTTTTCCATGCTTTATGTTTTGTGAGCTGAGTTCCGTTCGTGACGTAGTCAAATTTCTCACGTTTTTTCAAGAAACTGTAATACCAGCCAAACTGTTCGCGATCAGGAATCCCATCAAAATATCTTGATTCGGATGCGTGGAAATGCGCATAGACGCGGTCTGGCTGGACAGAAACCACAAGTTCTTCAAGCTGGGTAACATCGTCCGGTATATCCAAAAGGACGAGATTTTTAGCTGTCGTTATTGTTTCCTGTCCGAATAGAGTAATAGCAATCCCCTTCATAGATGATTGGAAATGTGCCACTGTTTGTTCATGGAACGCAACAAATAATGTATCCGCTAGCGGAATGGTTGGAAGCCATCTTGTTGCTTCACGCACACCGCGCAAATCGAACAGCTGCCACTCATCAGAACGAATATCGCTGATTAATAACTGAGGCTTCTTGTTGCCGTTCCATTCATTCACCTGCAAATCACCCGTAACCGACAACTTTACACCTGGCGTCAGTTGGTCAGCAATAGGACCGAGTCCGAATCCGATGGCATCAAGTGAAACGCCCTCATCCGCTAATTCTAGCTTCATGTGATTCTTTGCCGCACCAATTTTCCGTACAGTTGTGGCTGTAATATCTTCGAGCATATAAACAGGCTTTTCAAAAGCCATTCCAAATGGGCGTAGCAGTTCCAACGATTCCAAAACACTGACATCAATTTCACTAATCGACAGCGGAACATCGATACGAACTTCAGGTGTAAGCATTTCTTCCGTCAACACTTGAACTGCCTGTTTATTAAGATTTTCTCGCAGCGTGACAACGTCTGTAACCGCAAGAGACATCCCGGCCGCCATCTGATGTCCTCCAAAGTGAGGTAAAAGCTGTGCATTTTTAGATAGCTCGGCAAACAGATCAAAACCAGCAATACTTCTTGCAGACCCTTTCGCAATTCCTGTTTCCCTGTCAATCGACAAAACGATGGATGGACGATAATATTTTTCAGTTAATCTTGAGGCCACAATTCCCACAACGCCAGAATTCCAGCCTTCTCCTCCAATAACGAAGACGAGCGGAACTGTATCCCCGTACATTTTCAAAATCATGTCTTCCGCTTCTTTGGCTATTTCAGCTACAATCGCTTGCCGTTCTTTATTCAGCGTGTCGAGTTCTTTTGCCAACGTCATAGCAAGCGTTGCGTCTTCTGTCTTCAATAGTTGGACTGCCGGGGTAGCATCGCCTAGACGCCCAGCCGCGTTCAGACGGGGCCCAATCATAAATCCGATTGACTCCTCTGAGAGTGTTGCTTGTTCAGTGCTAGCGACGCGTGCGAGCGCCTGGATTGCAGGACGCTTTGAAACACGCATCTGCCTGATGCCTTCTTTGACAAAGTATCTGTTTTCATCACGAAGCGGCACTAAGTCTGCAACTGTCCCGATAGCAACTAGTTCAAATAAATCTTCCGGAACATCCTCAAGTAATGCGCACGCAAGCTTGAATGCCACACCAACTCCAGCAAGTTCTCCGAACGGATACTCTCCTTCTGGATGTCGAGGATGGATGATAGCATCTGCTGCCGGTAACACTTCACCGATTTCATGGTGATCTGTAATGATAATGTCCATGCCGAGTGATTTCGCATAAGCAATTTCATCGACGCCGGAAATGCCATTGTCGACTGTAATAATAAGCGAAGCCCCTTTTTCGTACAGTTCCAAGAAAAGGTCTTTATTCGGTCCATAGCCATGCTTGAACCGATTGGGTATCGCATAGAACACATCTGCACCCATTCGCTCCAAAGCCGTTGTCAGGACCGTTACACTCGTCACGCCATCTCCGTCATAATCGCCATAAACAGCAATTTTCTTATCTGTTGCGATTGCCGTTGTTATGAGTGAGACTGCTTTGTCCATATCATAAAGTAAAAAAGGATCATGCATACTAGATGCATCCATATGTAAAAAATCTTTTGCCGCTTCGGAATCAATTATTCCCCTTGAAGCAAGTATTTTCGCCTGGACAGATGAAATACCAAGATCCTTTGTCAACATCGCTACAAGTTCTTCATCCGGTCGTTCCACTTTCCATCTTTTCATTGATTCGATCAAATTCCTTCACATCCTTACGTTCATTATAGCGGATGGGCTACGACTCTAAAAGTAAAGACTTCTATAAGCTACCCTTTCGAACACCTAACTCAAGAAAAGAGCATCTCTCTAGTACGGATACCGAGAAGATGCTCTTTTCTTATATTGTTTTGTTTTCAATAATGACTTCTTCATTCGACGACGGGCTCGAATGCTTTTGCAGTTCGGCAATTTCGTTCTGTTGCGCTGCAATCGTCATTTCTTTGTGTGTCATTTCTTTTTGAAGCTCTTTAATGCGACGGTTTGATTGAAACGCTAGGAACATTGCAACAAAACCGCTGACCACGGCACCAAGTAGAGCTGCACCTAAAATGACAAGAATAAGTGGCCACTGTGCTTTGCCAAACACATAATTAACTTGTACCGCGTCAACATTGACGACAGCAAATATAGCAATAATAATGGCGAATAAAAGACCTAACAGCAAATTCCATTGAAATTTCATATAGCTTTCCCCTTTCGTTAAGAAAAAAATAGAACAGAGTATACATAAAGTATACCCTGTTCCATGAATAACCGAAACTTATCATAATACTTTCTTAAACGATAGGTTCGTCCGAGCCCCATTGCTTCTTCGTGTCTTCTACTTTAATCGCGCCTTTTTCCTTCATTTCACGTTTTTTCAGATCAAACCAAATTTGAGCTGAGATGAAAATCGAAGAATAAGTTCCTGCAAACAATCCAATCAGAAGTGCGATTGAGAAAGTTTGAATCGATTCTGCTCCGAATAACATTAGTGCTACAACAACTAAGACTACTGTAAGCACCGTATTTACAGAGCGACCAAGTGTCTGACGCAATGATTTGTTGACGATGTCTGCCAGTTCTGCTTCATTGTCAATCCGGCCCCGATGATTAATATTTTCCCGTATTCGGTCAAACGTAACAATCGTGTCATTGATGGAGTACCCGACAATGGTCAAGACCGCCGCAATAAACGTGATATCGACCTCTAAACGCAGAATACTGAATATCGCAACCATGAAGAATGCATCATGGAAGAGCCCAATAATCGAGGCAACACCCATTCGCCATTCGAAACGGAATGCAACGTAAATAATGATTCCAAGCGCCGCGATAAGAAGTGCATAAACTGCATTTTTAGCCAGTTCTTTACCGACTGTTGGTGAAACGGTTGAAACATTTGGATCTGAACCATATTCGGCAGCAAGATCCGTTTTGAATTTATTGACTTCCTCTTTATTGAAGTCTTCTTTATAGCGTATGACACCGATATTTTTCGTATCGCCAGAAATGACGATATCGTCTGTCGGGTGCCCGATTTTATCAAGATAAGTAGAAATTTCATCTTTCGTCACAGGATGGTCAGCAAGTACTTCGACACGTGTACCTTGTGAGAAATCGATACCTAGGTTCAACTTGAAGATACCAAGCACAATGACACCACTTATTAGTAATACTGCAGAAATGATATAGAACTTTTTACGTGTGCCTACGAAATCGAAACGGTCAAATTTCGTTGTAAGATCCAGCGTTTCAATTTGTTCCTCAGCAGGATGAACCTTGCTCTTTGAAACACCGAACAATGCTGTTTTCCCATCAAACGCACCACTATTGACAAGTAGTCCCAAGAGTATGCGTGACCCCCATACAGCAGTCAAGAAGCTGGCTAGAATACTGATGATAAGTATCGTCGCGAACCCTTTTACAGAGCTTGTCCCGAAAACGAACAAGACAATTGCCGCAAGAAGAGTCGTGATGTTGGCATCAAGAATGGCAGTGAACGATGATTTTGCTCCAGCCATAAATGATGTCTTGACAGATTTACCGACTCGTAATTCTTCACGTATCCGTTCATACATCAAGATATTCGCATCAACGGCCATCCCAACCCCGAGCATAAGTGCTGCAATACCAGGTAGCGTCAACACACCGTTAATAAGCGTGAAGACAAGCAAAATGATGAAAATATAAACCGATAATGTAATAACTGCCACAAAACCTGGCAAGCGGTAATACACAAGCATGAATAGGAAGATAAGCGAGATACCGATTATCCCAGCAAAAATTGTCTTGTTTAGCGCTTGTTCACCGAACTGCGCGCCGACTGAAGTCGAATAGACTTCATCAAGGTGAACAGGCAATGCGCCCGCATTCAAGATTCCTGCAAGGCTCTTCGTCTCTTCTAAAGAGAATGATCCCGATATTTCAACGTCTGATGAATTAATTGGGTTTTTCACATAAGGAGCAGAAACGAATTTTGGTTCCTCTTTCATTACTTCCGCTTTAAAAGAATCTTCTCCTTCAACGAAGTCAAGCCAGATGACCATTACGTTTTCTGGTGCTTTTTGTGAGATCAATGTTGTCACTTCGCCGAATTTAGTCGGCGATTTCATTTCAAGCGTAACGACTGGATTACCATTTTCGCCGAAGTTCGCTTTCGCTTTTCCTTCTTTCAAGTCGTTTCCGTCTAGGAGAAGATTGTCATCAGCATCCCTGAATGTCAAGTTCGCCTGAGTAGAGAGGAGTTCCCGTGCTGATTCCTGGTCCTCTACTCCCGCAAGTTGCACGCGGATCCGGTTACCCGACTCGATTTGGATACTTGGTTCACTTACGCCAAGGACGTTAATCCGGTTCGTCAGCGCATTTGCTGTATCTTTAACCATTTCTTCCGTTACTTTTGGGCCATCCTTCTTCAATGGTTCGACTTGATAAAGGACTTCAAAGCCACCCTGTAAGTCTAGACCTAGTTTTACATTTTTCACTATCGGATCTGCAGTCGTTCCAATCGTCAAACCAAACACGACGATTAATAATAGAAACGCTACGATCCGTCCTCTTCTTTTCATAATCTAAGTTCCCCCTCTAAATATGGAGTGCAGCTGTACGGCATTTATCTATGTACATACTTCGAGATTAGCGACAGCGCCCCCTCAACAACTTAAGCACTGAATACTAAACAATTATAAAAACACAATATGTCTATTATGAAACACAGTCATTCATGTGTCAAATGGCCATGTTTCACTCTATCATAACTCACTTTTCGATTTATGTGGCGTCAGTAAGATTTGTAGTTCTTCACTGTTCAAGTCGGTAAACCAGTTTGCACCGCGTTGTTCTTCAATCTGTGTAAACGTCATATATTCTGCTGGTGAGATTTTGAGGATTCCATTTGCAATTTCATGCATCCCCATCTCCTCGATATTCTTTTTACGCCATTTCTTCTGGACACAAAATGTCCAAATGTCCTCTTCGGTTACTGTTGTATAGCCGTACAGATGAAATTCAGTCTTTTTGCTTTCAATTGCAGGCAGCATATGTGTGAACAGTTGTCCGAATCGTATTGGCATCTTTTCCATCCCTTTCCTGGACAGTCGTAAGTATGGATATTTCTGCATAGGTTTAGTGTATATGAAATGACCGGAATTGAGAAGGAGTTGTTTAAATTGTCTTCATTCATCCGCGGAACTGTCGTCCTGATGGTTGCCGTCTTCCTAACCAAGCTTTTAGGATTTGTCTTCCGGATTCAATTCATGCGGATTGCAGGCGAAGAGGCGGTCGGCATCTACATGACTGCATATCCCGCTTTTATCTTTTTCCTATCACTTGTCCAGCTAGGTGTACCAATCGCCATAGCTAAAGTGATTGCCGAACTCGAAGCGAAAGGGCAATCCGTAAGAATCCCTTCCCTTATGAAGACAGCTTCCTTCATCACGATTTTGACAGCAGTGGTATTCATCCCAGCTTCTATCTTGTTCGTACCTTACTTAGCTGAAACGCTTCTCGGTAATTCTGCTTCGTCCACTACTTTGTACGTCGGAATCGCAATCGTACCTATCGCTGCTATTGGGGGCTTGATCCGCGGATATTTCCAAGGTATCGCACGAATCGAAGAAACCGCATGGTCACAAATCATAGAACAAATATGCCGTATCACGCTAATCACATGGCTGTTACCGCATCTCCTCGTAGCTGATAATACAGCACTGAGTGCCGCCTATGCGATGGGCGTTACGCTTCTTGCGGAAATGCTATCCGTCCTCTATTTGCTGTTCAAATATAGGCAACAGCAAAAACGCGGACCAAAACAGCAAGTGAAACTCAAGCGCTATCCAATGGAACCTCTGCTGGCCATCGCTTTGCCATCTTCTGGTAGCCGCCTGTTTGGTACGTTCACTTGGTTCCTTGAGCCGATTATCTTCCTCCGCGCACTCGCGTTTTCAGGGGTTTCAGCTGTAGCTGCCACAACGTTGTATGGCATTGTATCCGGTGTACTCGTGCCGCTACTCTTATTCCCAGCTTTCATCCCATATGCCTTGTCAGTTGTCCTCGTTCCTGCCGTAAGCGGAGCAGTCGCATCAAATAATACGAGCAAACTGAAAGAGCGGATTCATCTGTCGCTTCGTTTGTCCGCTTTAACAGGTACGTTTGCAGCAACTGTGTTTTTCATTCACGGTGAAGATCTGGCAGTAAAGCTATTCCATGTCACTCAGGGTGCTTCCTATATGGCGTTACTTGCTCCTGTTTTTTTCTTTTATTATATTCAAGGACCACTCTATTCCATTTTACAAGCAACTGGCGATGCCAAGGCAGGAATGATGAACTCCGTATACGGCGGCATTGCCAAACTGGCGGTCATGTTCATCCTTGCTTCCCAACCCGGTCTACAGGTGACAGGGGCCGTTCTTGCGATTGGCTTCGGTGTGCTCGTTACATCATTCCTTCATATAGCAACACTGCGAAAAAACAAATCGACCGCTTCCGGTTTCACGATATTCGCTTTACCCTACGCTTCATTTATCATGACTTGTATCATGCGGCCCATTTTCATCCCTATTGGGGATTTCGGATTATTTACAGAATGCGCGATTACATCAGTTTTCCTTCTTGCGATTCTAATTTTAACGGGTCAAGTTAAAAAAAGTGATCTGTTTCTGTTCAGAAGACTACTGAAAAGTCATTGATGACTCTCTTTCAACTGAAACTTCAGTTTATTATTTTCAAATGAACAATAGAAAATTTGTTCTACACCATTTATTCCGAGTTTCAGTAGTTCTTTTTCAAGCCACTCTTCCGTTTTATCGATAAGTTCAAGATGCTTACCTTGGATAATACCATCGGAAATAAGCGAAAGTACAGGTTGGATACCGTCATGTTTAAAGACGGACAAATTTCCCGATGGTTCCAAATAAGCGAAAGAGACTTCATGGACAGAGCCAACCTGCTGTTCACGAAGCTGTTGAAATAAATCATCGAGATTATAACGTTGTTTCCGCATTTCATGCTCCATTATTTGACCGTGTCTAATAATAAGTGTCGGTTCACCATCGACAATATCTCTAAACCTTTTACTTTTCATTGAAAAATAAGAGGACACAACTTGAATGACGAGCAAAACGAGCATTGGCAAAATAGAATTGATTAGTTTTGTATCGGGAGAATCGAGCGCAAATGCTGCAACTTCCGCCATAATTACAAAAACAACAACGTCGATAACCCCAAGCTCGCCGACTTCCCTTTTCCCCATAATGCGTAAGATAATCACAATAAGGATGTAAAGAAACACAGTCCGGAAACAAATGATTAGCAAGTCATTCATAAAGATCCTCCCCTTTGTATGAAAGGATGCCCTTTATACTTCTCCTTATATACACTTTCATTATGGAAAAAGAGGCGATTGCCTGAACGGGAAATTTCCCACTCAGCCAATCGCCTCTTCATATTCTTACAACACTTAGATTGATTCCGTTACACGTCCTACAGCTTGTCTGTCGAACTGCAGTGTCGTACCTTCAGAAACTTTAAGGAAAACCGATGAATCATCTACAGCGTCGATCGTGCCGTGAATGCCGCCGATTGTGATAACCTTATCTCCGCGTTTTAAATCTCCTTGCATCTTCTTCGTCGCTTTCTGTTTCTTTTGCGCCGGTCTGATAAGCAAGAACCACATTACTGCGAACATCGCAACGAATGGTAATAGTTGTGCTGCTGAACCCATATATATATATCCCCCCTTCAATCAAGATTCATTATACAAGATTTAAAAGTTTTTTGCATTCGGTTTATTAAATCCGTAGCTTTCAAAAAACTCTTCACGGAAATCTCCGAGTCGATCTTGGCGAATTGCATCCCTAACTTGCTCCATTAAATTAAGAAGGAAATGAAGATTATGGTAAGACGTCAATCTGATTCCGAATGTTTCATCCGCTCTGATAAGATGGCGAATGTAAGCCCGGCTGTACGTTTTACAGACATGGCAGCTACATTTTTCATCTAGTGGGCGGAAATCGCGTTCGAATTTCGCATTTCGGATATTCAAACGTCCTTCACTCGTCATTAGCGTACCATTTCGTGCGATGCGAGTCGGTAGAACACAGTCAAACATGTCAATACCGCGGATAGCGCCGTCAATAAGCGAGTCCGGCGAACCGACTCCCATCAAGTAACGCGGCTTGTCCTGTGGTAAAAGTGGTGTTGTGTGTTCAAGGATACGGTTCATAATATCTTTCGGCTCGCCAACTGACAAGCCACCGATTGCATAGCCTGGGAAATCAAGTGACACAAGATCTTTTGCACTTTGAGCGCGTAAATCCTCAAATTCGCCACCTTGAATAATACCAAATAGGGCTTGATCTGCGGGACGTGCATGTGCTCCTAGGCATCTTTCAGCCCATCTAGATGTCCGTTCAACGCTGGCTTTCATGTATTCATGCGTTGCAGGGAACGGCGGACATTCGTCGAAAGCCATCATAATATCTGCGCCTAGTGTATTCTGGATTTCCATCGCTTTCTCAGGGCTAAGGAACAGTTTACTGCCGTTCAGATGATGTCTAAAATGGACACCTTCCTCTTCGATTTTACGGAATTCACTCAGTGAAAACACTTGGAAACCGCCTGAGTCAGTTAGAATCGGTCTGTCCCAATTCATGAACTTATGTAGTCCGCCTGCCTCTCCAATGATATCCTGACCCGGACGAAGCCATAGATGATAGGTATTACTTAAAATAATGCCTGCTCCGACTTCTTTCAACTCTTCAGGTGACAATGTTTTGACAGTTGCCTGTGTACCAACTGGCATAAATGCTGGTGTTTCAAATGAACCGTGCGGTGTATGGACGATTCCAAGGCGTGCTCCGGTTTGTTTACATGTTTTGATATGTTCGTATGTGACTGCTGTCATTTTATGATTCCTTCCTTTGTGACGGTTTTATGAACATTGCATCTCCAAAGCTGAAGAAGCGATATTTTTCCGCAACCGCCCTGTTATATGCTGCTAAAATATGTTCTCGAGTTGTTAGTGCTGAAATCAGCATGATCAACGTCGATTTAGGTAAATGAAAATTGGTTAATAATCCATCCAAAATACTGAACTCATAACCTGGATAGATGAAAATCGATGTCCAGCCACTTGAAGGCACTATTTTACCGCCATTTTCCGAAGCGATTGTCTCAAGTGTCCGTGCAGACGTCGTGCCGACCGCGATAACACGCCCACCTTGTGCTTTGGCTTTATTTATTGCATCCGCTGTTTGTTCAGTGACATGATAGTATTCAGAATGCATCGTATGATTCTCAATCGTATCCGCACTGACTGGACGGAATGTGCCAAGGCCAACATGCAGTGTGATGAATGCGATGTTGACGCCTTTATTCCGGATACTTTCCAGGATTTCATCGGTGAAATGAAGCCCCGCAGTCGGCGCTGCTGCCGAACCTCGTTCTTTCGCAAACACAGTCTGATAGCGCGCCTGATCATCCAGCGTTTCAGTAATATAAGGCGGTAGTGGCATTTGCCCAAGTTCATCTAGTATTTCATAAAAAATACCGTCATAGATGAATTTGAATGTACGTCCACCTTGTTCCAAAATGCCCGTACACTCTGCCTTCAGACGTCCGTCACCAAATGTGACAATCGTACCAAGCTTCACACGTTTCGCAGGTTTTGCGAGCGTTTCCCACTCGTCATCTGCCGTTTGCTTCAATAGTAACACTTCAATCATTGCCCCAGTATCTTCTTTCACACCCATCAATCGCGCCGGCAAGACCCGCGTATCATTCAGTACGAGCATATCTCCCGTCTCAAGTTCATCGAGGATATCGCGAAAATGACGGTGCTCTACTTCCCCCGTCTCTGAGTCAAGAACCATAAGACGGCTTGCTGTGCGGTCTAGCAACGGCGTTTGTGCAATAAGACTATCTGGTAAATCGAAATCAAAATCATTTACATCCATCGTCTATAAATTCTCCCTTTATAATTGAATTAGAAATCGTTGTGCTCGGGTACTGGATAGCCAAAATGTTCGTATGCAAGACGAGTCGCAATCCGCCCACGCGGTGTCCGTTGGATAAAACCGATTTGAAGAAGATATGGTTCATAGACATCCTCGATCGTTACCGACTCCTCGCCAATACTTGCAGATATCGTATCAATCCCAACAGGTCCGCCACGAAAGCGTTCAATCATTCCTGTAATCAACTTATGGTCAATATGATCAAGACCATGTGAATCAACTTGCAGCATTTCTAGCGCTTCATTTGCCATTTCCATTGTAATGCTCCCATTGCCTCTTACTTGTGCATAATCTCGCACACGGCGCAACAGGCGGTTTGCAATACGTGGAGTGCCGCGAGAACGGCGAGCTATTTCTACTGCAGCCTGTTCGACGATTGCCACTTCAAAAAGGCCTGAGCTACGTACGACGATTTCCTTAAGTGGTGCAACATCGTAATACTCGAGACGAAGTGGAACACCAAAACGATCACGTAGCGGCGCCGATAATGCTCCCGCACGGGTTGTCGCGCCAATCAGTGTGAAGGGCGGCAAATCGAGTCGGATAGACCGTGCAGAGGGCCCTTTCCCAACAACGATATCCAAACAAAAATCTTCCATGGCAGGATACAGCACTTCTTCGATTGCCCGGTTCAGCCTATGGATTTCATCGATGAATAACACATCCCCCGGTTCGAGTGATGAAACGACCGCTGCGAGATCACCAGGGCGTTCAATTGCAGGGCCACTAGTCATTCGGATGTTGACGTCCATCTCATTGGCAATGACGGTTGCGAGCGTCGTCTTTCCGAGACCTGGTGGTCCATACAATAGGACATGATCCAAACTTTCGCTGCGGCCTTTTGCTGCTTCGATGAAAATACCGAGGTTTTCCTTCACTTTTTCCTGTCCGATATACTGACTCAGAAATTGCGGTCTAAGCGATTGTTCAAAACGTTCATCGAAATCCGATACTTCTCCCGATATAACACGTTCCTCCATTGTCCACCCCCCTTTCTGCCGTTGTTATTTATGTAGAGATAAAGAAATCCATTGAATTCGCTACCCCTTGTAAGGCGCCTGCGCTCAGTTCATCTGCGGTATTCAGTACTTCAACCTACATACAATTAATTCTGTTTCAATAATAACCGAAGTGCCATTTTCATGTACCCTTCTGTATCATGCTCTTCTTTTTCTAATTTCGGCTTCACTTTCGTCAGCTCACGCTGAGAGTACCCAAGTGCTTCTAGTGCAAGTATTGCTTCATCAAGCGCACCATTTTCAGCCATTGTCAGAAGTGTGATATCCTCATCCGGCATATCCATCGCATTAAATAGATCATACAATTTCCCTTTCAAATCGAGGATCATCTGTCGCGCAGTCTTCTTCCCAACTCCTGGGAATTGAACAAGGAACGTTTCATCCTCTCGTTCGATTGCGCCAATAACCTGTGAAGGGATGCCGCTAGCGAGTATAGCCAAAGCACCTTTGGGACCAATACCTGATACCGTGATCAGCTTTTTGAACAATTCCCGTTGTTCCAGAGATTTGAATCCTAGAAGCAACTGGATATCTTCACGCACATGCAAATAAGTAAACACTTGTTGAATATCTTCTGTTTTATGAAAAGCAAACGGATTGGGCGTCATGATAAGCCAACCAATCCCGCCCTGTTCGAGTGTGATATGTTCAGGCGTCACACGTGTGACTTGCCCTTTTATGTAGTCGTACACGCTACTCTCCCCCTAATATATTGAACTAATTATACCATACGAACGCACTTTCTACCTTCAACTGGAATCAGCCACAATTATGCCGAGTCGTAACTGATCTGGGGTTAGCCTGCAAAAGAAAAGATGACCGCTTTGTTGGCGGCCATCAGTCATTCACTCGCATCAATCTAGATTACACTTATCATAGCAATTACCACACCATTTATCAATACAGTTACACCGGTATGTATAACAGAAAAGTTGTTCCCTTCCCTACCGTACTTTTCACTTTAATTACCCCTTTAACATTCCTAATGGTGCTGTAAACCATAAACATTCCAAGACCTGTTCCTTCTTGTTTCGTAGAATAATAAGGTTTTCCCATTTGTGAAATCCCTTCTCTTGTCATGCCATTCCCGCTGTCTTGAATCTTTATTAGGATGTTCTTCTTGTGTTCCGAAACATCGACATAAAGGGTGCCACCGCGGTCTTGCATCGATTCGATACCATTTTTAACTAAATTGATAAGGCATTGCTGCATTTGATTTTCATCATATGTTGTTTTCAGTTTATTTGTTAAACGAACTAGAATTTCAACTTGATTCATCTTCGCATACGGTTGCATAATATTCTCGACATATTTTACATCTTTTGCAAAATCAGAGAAAACCATATTTTCACTTTGCGGTTTCGAAAACGTTAAAAAGTCACTAACAATAGTTTCTGCTCTTTCTAATTCTTTCAACGAGAATTCAATATATATTTTTTCATCAGCGGTAATCGTTTTTGACTCATTTAACAGTTGGAGAAACCCGCCTGTTACAGTAAGTGGATTTCTGATTTCATGGGCAATACTTGCCGAAAAATGGCTAACGTCTCTCATTCTTTCTGCTTGCACATACATTTCGCGTCTTTTGACGTTAGAGATAATTTTCTCAATTAAAGCCATTAGTATTAAAACTGCCATTAGGTGAGTACTTAGCGTATAAAATGCTAAATACCAAAATTCGTTTGTCAGTTTCGGGAATTTAAAGCTTAACGTGAAAAAATAATAAGTCATAGTAAGCAAAGTGACGCATGTCGCATAAAAAATTCGCCATCGCGAGTTTTGTTGCATAAATTTCACACTTAATAACGGTACCAAAATAAGTACCGCTGTTGAAAGAGCAAGCGACTGAAAAATTCCATCTCCACCGATAAAGAACCGATAAGCATTTAGAGTGATATAAAGTGGAAAGGCCATTTTGTACCCGCCGAAAAGGGCGACAATAATAAATGGAATATATCTTAAATCAACGATATACCCTAACTCCAATCTTATTGGGAATGCCATACAAAAAATGAGCGTCACAGAGGACAGTAGCATAAACAGATATTTATTGAAATTAGTCAACCCATTTTCAATGAAAATTACAGCAATTAGAATCGGAAAGAGTAAAAACAAAAAGTTCAATAATAATGTTTCAATCAAAAGAAATCTCCTTCCCACGACTCTTATTACGTAATTATTATTTCGCTATATATTAGGCACTACTTATTTAGAATTAACTAGGTGGTATACATCACCAGTATAGCGAACAAAGCGGTGTTGGAAGAACATTCTATATGTTAAGTGCCAACTATATAGATGTACAGACACAATTAGATTGTACACTAATTTACGGATCTATATGTAAATTATTTTCACTGTTCATCTAGCACGATAAATATCCATCCACCATTCTTAAACGGTGGATGGATATTAGAAAAATGCCTATTTACAGTGATTATTCTTGGTCTTCCACTTAGAGTGTCTCTATCACGCTAAAAGTCCGACAATCACATTCCATTATTTGTTAATCCGTTCTACATCATACCATAACTTTGGCCAATGTGAGAGTGCGGACTCGGTAAAAGGGACCAGTTGCTTCGCCTGTCTTTCTCTTCTAGATGGTGGCAATGTGAAGAAATGAAGCCATTCACGAAGTATTTCATTTGGAAATAGAAGAAGTGTCTTGGAAGCATAATCTAATCTTCGCAGCGACGGCTGTTCGTCAAACAGAAAATCAATGTCATAGCCGATTTGCGGCAGGACCCGATGAATCCAGAGAGCAATTTCTGTTCCGGCGGGTCCCGTACTCGCTAGATCGAAATCGATGAAACGGATGACGCCATCTCTATCACGCAAGATATTATGGTGGACGACATCACCGTGAAGCAATGTACCATCCAGATTATCTTTATAGGTTTTCTTCACTGCGCTAATCGCGTTCAATGCATAAAACAGGATTTCATCGACTAGGCCTTTTTCAATATACGCCTCACAAGCCCCGCTAATTTCACGAAAACGACTTATCCGGTCTTCCCACTTCGCGATAAGTGGGTACGGATGCAAATAAGGTGAGGCGTGCCAGTCGAGTTGTGCTTTTGTTTCATGAAGGGCATGGAGGGCAGCAAGCGAATCAGTCCGATCTGCCCTTTTCTTGAAGTTGACCGCCTTCGCGCCATCCAACCATGGCTGAACAAACGTCAGTTTATTGTCTTGAGGCACGACATCTACAATATGTGGAAAAAAAACCGAATGAAGTGCATCATGTACACGCTGCACTTTCATTGCGGTGGAGTTGGATTGATATCGCTTCACCGAAAAGCGTTTGCCATCTTTCTCTAATTTCCACACATTATCTTTTATCTTTTCTAATTTCCCGTCCAGCGCCATATGCCGGTCAATACGCTCCGAACCAGTTGGAACCTTGATTAGGAGGCATTCCTGAATAAGGAGTTGCCTGTTGCATGCATGAAGGACAATTGCACGGATGACCGTAAAAGATCGGTATCATCATTTGCTGACGATGGTGTTGCTGCGGACCGTCGCACCCACATCCACACCCGCCGCAACCTGGATGATGACCCGGGTGTTGCATAGCAGGAAAACCGAATTGTGCAGGATTCCACTGACCTTGCATAGCTGGTGATATAGCCTGCGGTACGTAACCTGGCCCAGGCGGACACGGAGCAGACGGTTGCAGGTCAAATTCTGGTGATGCTTCATGCATAAATTCTGGCGAACACTCCGCGGCTGGTTGCATAATCATTTCGGCCGTTTCTTCAAACATAAAATCAGGCGATTCGAGCAACTGCCACCCTTCTACCATAGGAATTTCTAACGGTAATGTTGCAGGGCCCTGCCCAGAAAAGATCGGTGATTCTTGTTCATACATCGGAAATTGAGTCGATGGTAAAGCCATCGGTGCTTCTTGCCTTGGCATAGCTTGAATTTGTCCCGAATGCATGAACGGGAAACAATCTGCGTCAAAAATCGGCATCCATCCACATGGAATACCTATCATCGGATGCATTGGCATTGGCATCGGCATTGGCATTGGCATCGGCGTTGGCGGTAGTGTTGGCGTTGGTAATGGTATGGGAGCCGGCACTGTTGGTGATACTGCTGGTGGTGTTGGCGTTGGTTTAGATGGTGGTACTGGTGTTGGTGGTCTTGGCGTTGGTTTAGGTGGTGGTACTGGTGTTGGTGGTCTTGGCGTTGGTTTAGATGGTGGTACCGGCGTTGGTGGTCTTGGCGTTGGTTTAGATGGTGGTACCGGTGTTGGCATTGGTGGTTTTGGTGTTGGTGGTCTCGGTGCTGGTGGTACTGGTTTCACCGGTTCCTTCCCGTGTTCGGGATGCTTAATATGGTCAGGATGTTTGACGTGTTCATTCGTTCCATGGTGCTGTCTTTTCGGTAAGAAAATTTTCATTCCAGGCACGATATAATCTGGATTAGCAAGATGCGCATTCACCCGCTTTAACTCTTCAAACGGGATACCGTATTGACGCGCAATCTTCCAAAGCGTATCCCCTTTTACAACAATATGGACTTCCACTTAAAAATTTCCCCCTTCCGTCAATCCATCGTATGAACGGACGCCCGTCTGTGTGACGCTCATCTTTAACGAGATATCCTCTCTTGCCATGTATATGCGGGAGTGGGTTATTTATTCTAAAGAAAAGCTGGGGGGCTTATTGCATAAGGCCATCACCAAGCGACAAAGCGGTGTTGGAAGTACATTCTATTTGTTAAGTACCGACTATATAGTCATTCATTCACTATTTACAATAAATTGTAAAAATTTTTTATATGCCAATAAAAAAACCATCACGGTCATATTGAATGACGTGACGGCAGTTGGTCATATATGAAATATGAACCGAATGAGCGAGCAGTACAATTCAGTGCGGCGAGTTCTTCCATCGCACCTTTCATCATCGGGTGTTCTTCGGATTCCATTACATCAATAATGAAGAAATAATTTCCGAGTCCTGTTTTTAAGGGCCTTGATTCAATTTTACTTAAATTGAGTCTGCGCCATGCAAAAACGGATAAAACCTGGTGCAACACACCCGAACGATCATCTTCTGGTAGTTTTACCATTAATGTCGTTTTTAGTTTTGCAGAATGGCCGTTTGTTTCCAAACTTTCTTTTCGCAGGGATAATACGACGAATCGCGTATGGTTAAAATGAAAATCGTGAATATTCTCTTCTGCGATATGTAGACCATATTTTTCAGCCGCCAGCTTATTTCCGATTGCCGCAACCTTCACATCCGGGTTTTCGGAAATATATTTGGCAGCCGCCGCCGTGGAAGTCGTCTGAATTAGCGGGACACGACGGTAATGGTACTGCAAATATTTATGGCATTGGGCAAGGGCATGGGGATGGGAATTGATGGATTCCATTTCAGTGATAAAAGGCACTTGCTTTTTATTGACCATAAGATGCTGTTCGATTGGTATCGATATTTCAGCGTTGATGAACAAATCTGTCCCATGAAACAGGTAATCAATAGTCATCGGAACGGATCCTTCCAATGCGTTTTCAAGCGGGACAATCGCATAGGCGACACGCCCTTCTGCAACAGCCTCTATACAATCCGGAATCGTAGGTTGAGGTATCAATCCCGAAGTTCCAAAAAGGGTGCTTGCCGCAACGTGCGTGAATGATGCTTCCGGCCCCAAATAAGCGACAGTAGGCGTATACCTTTCATTTCCCATTCTATAATCCTCCCATCAGAGTGCACCTGAACTGATTAAGACAACCGAATCGACAAAGTCAGGTGCTTTCAACCGTTGCAGGAACTCTTCCATTTTTATGATCATTTCTGTCACATCGAGTGACAAGGTAATATTAGCCCGTGCTTGAACAGGAATCGTTTGGTGAATTGTCAAAACGTTACACTTTGACTCCGAGACGATCTGCAACAATGTCGCAAGCGATCCTTTCCGGTCTTCAAGCTGTATGAAAATCGTCAGGATACGCTCACGTGCAATTGATTCGAACGGATAAACAGTGTCACGGTATTTATAAAATGCACTACGGGATAGTCCTACCCTTTTCGTGGCATCTTGTATCGTCGATTCCTCTCCGCTCGCTAAAAGCCTTTTCGCTTCTAACATTTTCAGCATCGATTCTGTCAGTACGTCTTCCCTTACAAGATAAAACTGACCTTCCCCCAACTGCTTCATAGGATATCCCCCTTCGTGCGTACCTTTAGTCATTCATTCCAACTGATTAATCTACGAAGTCAAATTCGAAGTCAAGAAGTCGTACTGTATCCCCGTCTTTCGCACCACGTTTACGGAGTTCATCATCTACTCCCATTCCACGCAATTGTCTCGCGAATTTACGAACAGATTGGTCAAAGTTAAAGTCAGTCATCCTGAACAGACGCTCAATTGTATAGCCTGACAATATGAATGCGCCGTCATCATCACGTTCAACTTTAAACAACTCTGCTTCTCCATCATATTTGTACAGAACTGAGTTCTCTTTGTCTTCGTCCTCAATCTCATGCATTGGGAATTCTGATGTCGTTTCAAGTAAATCAGCAACCGCATGTAGAAGCCCGTCAAGCCCAGTTCTTGTGAGTGCTGAAGTTGGGAAAATGAGTGCATTGCTGTCATTCAGTTTTTCCTTGAAGATTTTAAGATTCTCTTCCGCTTCAGGCATGTCCATTTTATTTGCAACAATGATTTGCGGACGTTCTGTCAAACGCATATTATATTGCTCTAATTCCTCATTGATTGTCAGGAAATCCTCGTATGGCTCACGTCCTTCAAGGCCGGACATATCAACTACATGAATGATTACGCGTGTCCGTTCGATGTGGCGTAAGAACTGATGACCTAGACCGATACCTTGGTGCGCTCCTTCAATCAATCCTGGAAGGTCAGCTAGCACGAAGCCGCGGTGATCATCCGTTTCAACCATGCCCAAATTCGGAACAAGTGTCGTAAAATGATAATCTGCAATTTTCGGTTTTGCAGCGGAAACAACAGATAATAGTGTCGATTTACCAACGCTCGGGAAGCCAACAAGGCCTGCATCCGCTAGCACTTTCAATTCCAGGTTAATTTCTTTATTAGCGCCCGGCTCACCTTTTTCAGATAGTTCAGGTGCAGGGTTTGACGGTGTCGCGAATCGGCAATTCCCGCGTCCACCACGTCCACCTTTAGCAATAACAGCTGTCTGACCGTGCTCAACGAGGTCGGCGATAATTGAACCATCCTCTGCGTCTGTCACAATTGTACCAGGCGGGACTTTGACGACTATGTCAGTTGCGTTTTTCCCGTGCATACTTTTACTTCCACCATGCTCTCCGCGTGGCGCCTTGAAATGACGCTGGTAACGGAAGTCCATCAGTGTCCGCAATCCTTCATCCACGATGAAAACAACGTTAGCACCTTTCCCTCCATCGCCACCGGCTGGGCCACCATATGCGATATACTTTTCCCGACGGAAAGCAACCATTCCATCACCACCGTCGCCGCCTTTTACATAAATCTTTACGTGATCGACAAACATTTAATTTCCTCCTATTGTCCACTGATCGTGAACGTCCAATGATTTTGTGAAAGTGTCTCTTTAACAGTAAAGTTTCCATCTGCTATCGGTGCCGGAAGTCTATTTTCCATCTGACCATGCACAGTAATCGTAATTGACCAACTTGTAGCTGTTGCCTGCACATCGATTTGTGTTTCATATTCAGAAGTCGGGTCTAGTGTTTTTTCGGCTTCGCTGAACATTCGTTCTAAATAAGTTACAACTTCCGCATCTTCGGCTTCTCGGATTCCGGACGCTATTGTGCACGTCATCGACTTAGAAAACGAGCCATACAGCCAGTCGAACGTAGTAAGCCATGTCTCAACGGCTGGAAGTCCAAGCCTTTCTAACAATGCCACTTCACGCATACGATCGGTTGCTTCCAAGATCTTTTGTTTTGCTTCCGGTAGTTTATCAAGATCGATATAGAGCAAGACTAATTGAAGTTCATTTAAAAAATCATGTCTTGCAAATTTCAGCGCTTCCGCCGTGGTAAGTTTACTGTTCCCCATTCCCATTCACCGCCAACAATTTTCATGTATACAGTATAGCATCTATATACCTTACTTCGCTATTTGTGGCAAGCGCAGAAAGATATGATTTCTTTCTGTGTCTAAAAAAAGAAAAAAGGACTGCACATTCGTATGCAGTCCTTTCTGTCGTACGTATATTAAGCTTCCTGAACTTCAGGGTATACGCTAACTTTCTTTTTGTCGCGACCAAAACGTTCGAAACGAACGACGCCGTCAACTTTTGCAAAAAGAGTATCGTCACCGCCGATACCGACGTTTTCACCTGGATGAATTTTCGTTCCGCGCTGACGATAAAGGATTGAGCCGCCAGTAACAAACTGTCCGTCCGCGCGTTTTGCGCCAAGACGTTTCGAGTGTGAGTCACGACCGTTCCGAGTAGAACCTACCCCTTTTTTCGATGCGAAAAACTGGAGATCTAAACGTAGCATGTATGCCACCTCCTACTATTTAAGAATAATTTTTATATGTTGCCCATAGTCATTTTCAATCGTCTGCAATGAAACAATCATTGCCTTTACAATCAACTGTGTATCGTGATCGTTTTCTTCAGTTTCCGGAAAACTGACTTTCAAATAACCTCTCTCAGATCCTTGATGAATCTCAGGGGTTTTGCCTGTAAGTGCAATGATTGCATTGACAGCACCAAATGATACTGCTGATGCAGCTGCACAGACAAGGTCTTTTCCGTATTCTGCGAAATTAGCGTGGCCTGCCATCTCAAAAGAGTTGATACGACCGGATGATTGTTTCTTGATGATGATTTTGATCATGCCGGCTTACAGGTTAATACCGTCAATGACGATTTTAGTGTATGGCTGACGATGACCTTGTTTTTTGTGATAGTTCTTTTTCGGCTTGTATTTGAAAACTGTGATTTTTTTAGCACGGCCCTGTTTAACAACAGTTCCTGTAACTGTAGCACCTTCCACGAATGGAACGCCTACTTTCACGTCTTCTCCACCTACGAATAGAACTCTGTTGAAAGTGACAACTTCGTCAGCTTCACCAGCTACTTTTTCAATGTAGATTTCCTGGCCTTTTTCAACTTTGATCTGTTTTCCACCAGTTTCAATAATTGCGTACATACTTGCACCTCCTCTATAATTACAGACTCGCCTTCAAAGGTGATCCGTACGGATACTTGTACCTTATCAGTGCGGTTGTAGCACGGGTGCTACAAACATTAACTTTTGAATGATACCATGTATATTTTATTACGTCAATCTATTTAATTTCATTTCGGCAAATGCTTTTTCATATTTTCGGAATCGAAAAGCGGAAATGTTTTGGAGCAGGAGGAACGTTGCTAGGAGAATGTAAGGCAATGTCTTAGGCAAATCAGCCGATAATAGGATAATGCCAGCGCACAGAAAAAGAATGGAATGGAGTAAAAAGAGAGCACGTGTGCGATAAACGGAACCGTCTGTTTCGAGCAGCGCACATATTGCCTGTCCACCATCAAGCGGTAGAATCGGAAGTAAGTTAAGCACTAGTAATGCGACTTGAATCCGGATAACTTGGTCGTCACCCGGAAACGGAATCCATATTGCCAGTAATAAAAGGAGCAACGTTGCTAAAGGGCCGCTGAGCGCGACGAGGAGACGATCTCTTCTTGGTGCCATGTGTTTATTCCAAATAACGATTTCGCCACCGTATGGCATGATTGTACAGGAACGTATGCGCATTCCAGTAAGATAGGCAGCAAGGAGATGACCGGCTTCATGGATCAGAAGCGAAATAAAAATAATGGCATAGATTGAAATGCTGCCGGTCATGATTAAAAATAGAAAAAAAGGCAAGAGAACAGGATGGAGCTTAAATTTCATTGTTCCTCGCCCAAAAGATATGTCGGTAATAGTGATGCATCCATTTTCACCCCGTTACGCTTCACCTTCAGATAAATCGCCCCCTCGTTCATTAGCGCCAGCGTGTCCCCTTTTTTCACGGCAGTATACGGCAGTTTGACAACTTTTCCAACGTAACCGTACGTCACTTCATCTCCACTATCATATAACACTGTAATAGTCTTACCCGATTCCCGCGTAAAACCTGTGAATATGACAAGCCCGTTTTCTTGTGCATCAATCGGCAATGGTTGCGTGTAAGATACAATTACTCCCTCTTTATAGGGTTGCATTGATTCATACGCCGAAAAAGGATCTTCCCGATGTGGATCTGCCATGACCGCAATTTTGTCGGCTCCAGGATCTTTAATCATCGTCGCAACCCATTTCTTCATTGCCAAAAAGTCCTTACCAGATGTGACATACTGCGTAACAGGTTCCCGAATTACACCCGCATCCTCCAACTTCGCCACACCAATCACTCCGAGCGTCAACACAATTGCCATCAACCACTTTGTTCTCCATTTCAACCGGTCACACCACCCGTTTTTTTTAGTATATGACGGAGTTGAGGGGAATAGTATGGGCGGTTGATTAGATTTATTGAAAGCAGATTTCGTATAGTTTGATTTCGGCGAGAAAACTTGGGCGGCAAATACCCGTACGTTCTCTTCTATTGCAACTTTACGATTCTAATTGCAACTTTCGAGTTGTAACTGAAACTATTAGATTCTAATTGCAACTTTCGAATTCTAACTGCAACTAGTCAAATCTAATTGCAAACCCCCTATTTCAACAACTATTTTTTCAACTCTTCCCGAATAAATTCCGATAATAGATGTTTTTTATCGCTAATTTGAAATAATCGATACCTCGCCTTTGCTTTTATTATTTCAGTATTATTATTAAGAACACGTATCGCAAAGTAAATGGAATTATGCTGCATGAATTCAATCGCGCTTCTACTCGTAATTTCCGGTCCAAATAGTAACCGATATTCCTGCAGGGTATTGAGGTGAGCATCACGCGATTCCTTTCCACATTCCCCACAACACCATCGCGAATGCTTTCTTAGCATTGGGATGTAATTGCACTCCGGACATCTGACCCCTTTTTTCACTTTATCAACCGGAACATTATAATAGTCAACGATACTAACTAGTTTTTCCGGCCTATCTTCGGCCAATAGCTCCAAAGCCAAACGCTTGCATGTTTCATTTGGTATCACACGTTTAGTTCTTTTTTCTAAAAATTCGATATACTCCACCAGTGAATCAAGCGGAATCGTTTTCCACTTTTCTGATGCTTGCATAACAATACCCGCACGACTAACGAATACGATTAGTCCATTGGCGGACATCTCGATACCTTTATCATGAAGGAATGAATTGATAATCGCTGTCGATCGACTTAACTGCGCTTCCGGGTTCCTCATTCCTTCCTTTTTCCCTTCGTCGTTTAGCCTATAAAAATGTTTATTAACGGGATCAAAATAAAATTCCCCCCGCATATTTTTTATTTCTATCACGAAAATGAAATTGGGATGGATAAGTATTGTGTCAATCTGAACTTCCTTTTTTCCAACCTTGATATTCAGATTCTGCAAAACGTAATAGGGCATCTCCAGTTCAAGCTCTTCCAAAAAATTATCAACCTTTAATTCACCCGCAAATCCCGCACGACTATTTTTATAATCAGACTTGATTCTCTTAAACATTTCATCAGATTCCGATATACGTGAAACAAGCGATGCTAGCCCTGCAAAAGCTCCTGAAATTCCTCGTTTTTTAATAATCAATCAAAATCTCCTCCTATTTTGACTTTCTCATTGAAAAAGTATCGATTTCTAACTGCAATCGCGGAACCCAATTCATTTACTATCACTAATTGCAACTCTCGAAACGTAATTGCAACTCTCCAAACTCCACAAAAAAAACCCAACACAAAAAAATATGTGTCAGGGGTTTGGGGTTATTTAGCGAATATCAATTTAAGTTTACCGAAGAATCCAGGTTTGCCCGTGGCAAGTGACATGAGCGGAACTGATTCGCCGAGAATGCGACGTGCAATGTTGCGATAGCCCATTGCCGCAGGGTTCGCTGGATCCATGACGACGGGCTCCCCTTTGTTCGAGGAGGTGATAACGCTCTCATCGTCTAGAATGATCCCAAGCAAGTCGATAGACAAGTGCGTCGTAATATCATTGACATCAAGCGCATCTCCGTTAGTCATGAGATGCCGCCTGATGCGGTTGATAATCAGTTTCGGCGGTTCAATGTCTTCCTGTTCAAGCAGACCAATGATCCGGTCTGCGTCACGTACGGCCGAAATTTCAGGTGTCGTGACAACAATGGCACGGTCTGCGCCGGCAATGGCGTTTTTAAAACCTTGTTCAATACCAGCCGGACAATCAATCAATATATAGTCATAATCTCGTTTTAGTTCAGTGACCAATGTTTTCATCTGTTCGGGATTTATAGCGTTTTTATCAGTAGTCTGAGCAGCCGGCAGCAAAAAGAGACCGTCCTCAAAGCGTTTATCCTTCACAAGTGCCTGTTGAACTTTGCAGCGCCCTTCAATGACATCCACTAAATCGTAGATGATACGGTTTTCAAGGCCGAGAATGACGTCTAGGTTTCGGAGACCGATATCAGTGTCAATCAGACACACTTTTTTACCTTGGAGAGCCAATGCGGTTCCAAGGTTTGCAGTTGTCGTCGTCTTACCGACACCACCTTTACCAGATGTTATTACGATTGCTTCTCCCACACTAGCTTCCTCCTTTAAATGATGACAGACCAGGCCGAAGAATCCGGAGTTCCTGCAGACGATCGATGGCGATGAAGCCGTTCGGATGCAAATAAGCACATTCCATTTCCGGTTGTTCCGACAAAATCGTTAACTCATCCGTCATCGTTTCCATTTTGTCCGCGATTATAAGATGTGTTGCTTCAAGCCAAGAAGCCGCGATAACAGCCTTCTCATTGCCGCTCGAGCCTGCATGAGCGATTCCTTTCAGTCTACCAAGTACATAAATGCTGCCCGCAGCGACGACGCGACCATTGGGATTCACGTCACCAATGACAACGAGATCCCCTTCTGCCTGCACAACTTGACCCGATCGCACGATGCCAATGTAGGTTTCAGATTGATTTTCAAGCACTTTTCTATTGCATTCTTCCATTGTGATAACATCACTTTGGATTTTTGATACACGTAAATTTGGAGAATCATGAATCGTGTTCATAATTTCCCGCAATTCTTCTTCATTGCAGTAGCGGCTACCCGTATGAACCTGCACTTCCGCAAGTCCCTCCAAGCCGTCTTCCTCCACTTTTCTACGGAGTTCGGCAATCATGTCCGAATAAGCGCATTTGTCGTCAAGCCGAAGAACAAGACCATCCTTTGTCCCTTTTATCGTTACATATTGCTGTTTCGTCATTTGCGTCACCCCGCATTTTCTTTTACAAAGTTTCGCCTTGTCGCTCTACTACTCTTTTATAAATAAGAGTTTTGAAAAACCAGCCAAACATACCAACGAAAATCGAATTCGCAATTATCGTCGGAATAAGTCTCCCTGTAATGAATTCATCCAACCCAATAGATGTCAATGAAACAAGACTAGCGAAAAAGTATGATAGCACTTCAAGCACGATAATTAGAAGTAATGCCAGGAACATCACCGTAACAATATGGCGATGGATTTGGCGAATAATTAGTGTTGCAATAAAGCAGATCAAAGGATAGAGAAATGCATATAATCCAATAATATCAATATGGTACATATCATACAAGAGTCCAAGCACAATTCCGTAAATGATTGCACGTTGTCGACTGTAATAGACAGCTATAAAGATAAGGTACACGACCACAAATCGTGGAACAAGTGTATAACTAGTACTACCAATATTCACTGGTGAAAACAGGCTAAAAACAGGCTCTAGGAAAAATAGCAAGACGGCAATAAGAGGGATAATGGACCGGATCATGATCCATCCTCCCCCTCAGTATTTATAGTATTGTTCCCGTCCGTACCATTAACATCAGTAATCGATGAGCGCTTCGCAATAATGACATGATCCAACAATGAAAAATCTGCTGCCGGACGAATATACGCCAACTTCGTCAGTCCATAATCATCTGTAGACACTTCTGTTACTTCACCAATCAAAAGACCCTTCGGAAAAATACCACCAAGACCAGATGTAATAACTTTCTGACCGACTTTGACTTCGAAACTAGAGTCAATCCGTTTCATAATGAGTTCACTACGTTTCCGGTCATACCCCTCGATAAGTCCGTAAGTCTTTTCACCTGCAACTACTGCAGCAACACGTAAATTTCGGTTTTCCGTTGACAATAGTTCCACCGTTGAAGTAAACGGTGTGACAAGTACAACTTTCCCAACCAAGCCGTTCGCTGTAATGACTGCCATATTCTTTTCAATGCCGTGTACTTCGCCCTTATCGACGATGATTTTCTCTTCCCACTGATCAGGGTTTCGTGAAATGACCGTTGCTTGAACCGGTTCATACGCACGCAAATCATCTTTTTTTCCTACAATTTCGAGCAGACGTTCATTTTCTGCTTTAACATCCGCCAGCTCTGCTTGTCCAGAGGCGTATTCACTTAATCTTACTTTTAAATGTTTGTTTTCTTCATATGTATTCAAAATCCCATCAATATTCCCAATGACGTTTGTTATGTAAAGCGCCGGCTTCGAGAATAGTGACTGCCCGAAGCCGACGACATCTTTCACAACTTGTTCTGGAAGGGAGGCATTCTGCCGGTCTTTGAGGGAGAATGAAATTAATGCCACAAGGATAATGACGCCCACGAGCAGTAATATCAAACGTTTATTCGAAAAAAATCGCGACATTGCCCATGTCCCCCCTTACTTATCTACCTTGCATTTTTTTGATTAATTCAAAATTATCAAGTGCTTTACCCGTACCGATTGCCACACAATCGAGTGGATCTTCAGCTATGAAAACAGGCATTTGTGTTTCATCAGAAATGACTTTATCAAGATTCTGAAGCAACGCACCACCACCCGTTAGAACAATTCCGCGTTCCATAACATCCGAAGATAATTCCGGAGGGGTTGTTTCAAGCGTCTTCTTCACACCATCAATGATTTGTGCTATTGACTCACGCAGCGCTTCTGCGATTTCATCCGAAGAGATTTCGATTGTTTTCGGCAGACCAGTCAAAAGATCGCGTCCACGAATTTCCATCTTCTGTGCCTCACCGATTACTTTTGCAGAACCAATTTCAATTTTAATAGCTTCTGCAGTCCGTTCACCAATAGTCAAATTATACATTTTGCGGATATAACTAATAATAGCGCCGTCCATTGTGTCGCCACCGACACGGATTGACTCGCTTGTAACGATGCCGCCAAGTGAAATGACTGCAACTTCCGTTGTTCCGCCACCAATATCGACGACCATGCTACCAGTAGGTTCCCAAACAGGTAGATTTGCGCCAATTGCAGCCGCAAACGGTTCTTCAATCGTAAACGCTTCTTTCGCACCAGCTTGACGTGAAGCATCAATAACCGCACGCTGTTCAACGGAAGTGATTCCGTAAGGCACACAAATCAAGACGTTCGGCTTTTTCCAAGCTCCGCCTGACGCTTTCGTCGCTTCTTTCATGTAGTGCTCAATCATAGCTGTCGTAATTTCGAAATCAGCGATAACGCCATCTTTCATCGGGCGTGTTGCCACGATAGATCCAGGTGTACGGCCAATCATATTTCTCGCAGCGCTACCGACTGCTACAATTTCACCTGTATGTGTATTTTTCGCTACTACTGAAGGCTCTCTGAGGACAATGCCTTTTCCTTTAATGAAAACTAATGTATTTGCTGTGCCGAGGTCAATCCCGACATCTCTAGATCCAAATCCAAACAAATTTGTTCTTCCTTTCTGCTAAACCGTTAATTACGGCATTCATGAAATCATACACCATAGTATAACGGATAGAAGAGCAAATTCACAGCGTCACATGTACCCTGATTCATTTTTCGTGCCATTCGAAGCATTATTTCAGAATAAATTCACATATATCCCTTCTCTTTTAAGCTTAAAAACTGGTGATCTCCGATGATAACGTGGTCGAGAACTTCGATGCCCATAATTGAACCCGCTTCAATGAGTCTTTTTGTTACTTCGATATCTTCCGGAGATGGTGACGGGTTGCCACTCGGATGATTGTGCGAGACTATTATTGACGCCGCTGAACGTTTGACTGCT
>CAZWAW010000024.1:27294-31740 GCA_964632025.1 uncultured Sporosarcina sp. | reverse complement strand
GGAACGGAATAAGGAACTGACCGATGAAATCGCCGCCAAGCAGGAAGAGATACGTGAGTATGAACGTTCTTTCTCTATGGGGGAGAAGGATCATGCAAGTCTTGTTAACGAGGCGAAAAATCTTCGCTTGCTGCTTGGTGTAATCCCTGCTATCGGACAAGGCGTTAAAGTTACATTAAAAGATGCCGATTACGATCCCGTTGAACAGAACCCGAATGATTATATTGTTCATGAAAGTCATATTCTTCGGGTCGTCAATGAATTAAGGATTTCCGGAGCACAAGGATTAGCGATAAATGGACATCGAATCACATCAAACTCTTATATAAAATGCACAGGGCCAGTCATTACGGTTGATGGAAGGACTTATCCGGCACCATTTGTTATAGAAGCAATTGGGGATATGAACGTTCTTTCTTCGGCCTTACATTTAAAAGGTGGCGTGATCGATAGTCTTATTCGGGATAATATCGTGGTTACTACAGAACAATCAAAGGATATTAAACTGTCGGCTTTGCGCAATGAGAGTTGAGTAATGGTGTAGGAGGTTGGGCGGATGAGAAAAACAATACACTGGAGATTCACACTGATCTTGCTCCTTGTCGGGTTTATGATAGCCGTCCAATTCAATTCAATGAAAAACCCAGAAGAACGAGATACGAGGGACATTTGGGCAATCCGTCAAGACCTGGCAAGCGAGAAGCAATTTCACTCTGAATTACTTTCTGAAATTCGTGAGTTGGACAAGACAGTACTTACATACAAATCGTTAAATATAGAAAATACGGGGAGAGCTCTAACTCAAACAGTGGACAAGCTTTATCGGCAAGCGGGTGTTACTGACGTTGAAGGACCGGGCATTATTATCAAGGTTCGGCCATCTGCAGAGAGTGTTGCCTTCGGTTTGCCAATCACCGGAATATCCCCGGATTTACTTACTCGTTTTGTCAATGAGTTGAATCGTTTTAAAGGCCTCATATTCGAAATTGATGGCAAAAGATATACGATATTGAGCTCCATCAGAGATATTAATGGAATGACGACTGTCAATGGGTTGAATGTTTCAACACCGCCCTTTTCCATGAAAATCATTTCACCCACTTTTGCAGACAGTGAGAAAGTATACAATTATTTAGTAGCCTCGGCGATTCACGATGACTTTTATCTGGATGATTTAATCCTTGAAGTTGGGGAACCAGAAATGGCGGTGGAAATCCGCGGTTATCCGGAAAGGTTGGAAAATCAGTTTTTAGAGGAATTGCCGAAAGGGGAATGACTTATGTGGTTACCATTACTTGGTCTTGTACTCGGGATTTCCCTGGGTCTATTATCAGACATTCAAATTCCACAGGTGTATGACAATTATTTATCGATTGCTGTACTTGCTGCCCTTGACACACTATTCGGGGGCATCAGGGCTCATTTGCAGCAGGTATACGATGATAAGGTGTTTATATCTGGATTCTTCTTCAACATAGCACTGGCGGCCGCACTGGCGTTTTTAGGGGTGCATTTAGGAGTAGATTTATATCTTGCGGCAATTTTCGCATTCGGTGTCAGGCTATTCCAAAACATCGCCGTTATTAGAAGGATTCTGCTTGTAAAATGGACAGAGCGGGGGAAAGGTACCAATACAAATGCACATTAATGAAGGGGTTTGAATAAGAGATGTCGAAAATATTTAGACAATGCACTCCCAATGCAATAGAATGGGAGATAAGAGTTGATTTGGGAGGTGCCAGTAATTGAGCCAATCAGAATTATATGTATCACTTGATATAGGTTCTTCGTCGGTTAAGGTGTTAGTAGGTGAAGTGGATGGCGGATCCTTGCACGTTATCGGAGTTGGCAATGTTCAATCTGCGGGAATTCGGAAAGGGACAATCATCGATATTGATGCAACTGTCCAATCTATCCGAAAAGCGGTTGACCAGGCCGAGAGAATGATAGGGATGCAAATCCGTGAAGTCATTCTGGGCATTCCTGCAAATGGCGTTTTGTTACAGGACGTCAAAGGAGTTGTTGCAGTTAACTCGGAAAATCGTGAAATCACTGATGACGACCTCGATCGGGTTATGAAATCAGCACAAGTCATGTCTGTTCCACCCGATCGTGAAATCGTTAATATCATTCCAAAACAATTCATCGTTGACGATTATGATGAAATAACTGATCCAAGGGGAATGATCGGTGTCCGGCTTGAAATGGACGGAACGCTTATTACTACATCAAAAACACTTATTCATAATATACTACGCTGCGTAGAACGGGCAGGCCTTGTGATCCGCGAAATCTATTTGCAACCGCTTGCTGCGGGTACATTTGCTCTGACGAATGATGAAAAGAATCACGGCAGTGCATTTATCGATATCGGAGGAGGTTCTACTACAGTCTCCATTTTTGGCGAAAACCGATTCATGGCTACTGCGGTTATACCGGTAGGTGGGGATCATATAACAAAAGATCTTTCAATTATATTAAAAACACCAACTGAACAGGCAAGGAAAATTAAGCATCAGTATGGACATGCGTTCTCAGATGATGCATCGGATGATGAATTGTTTGAAGTACCCGTCATCGGTGCTGATTCAAAAGATCAATATAGCCAAAGATACATATCGGAAATTATCGGTGTTCGGCTTGAAGAACTTTTTGATCTCATTTTGGAAGAGTTGTATCGCATGGGCGTACATGATCTACCAGGCGGAGTCGTATTGACCGGTGGCATAACGAAGATGGATGGTCTCTTACAACTAGCGAGACATGTGTTAAAAACTAGGGTCCGTATCCATACACCGGAGTATATCGGGGTAAGAGAACCGATGTATGCAACAGCGGTAGGACTTATCCGCTATGCACATATGCAAGATGCTTATTTTGGTCATGTACCAGATTCACCGACAACTTCGGCTTCTGATAATCATACGCCGGCTCCGGTCAACAAGAAAAAGTCAGTAGACCGGAACAAAGAAAAGAAACCTGGTATTTTAGATAAAGCAAAGAAAGTCTTTGACAATTTCTTCGAATGAGTCAATGAACAACTGTATGAAATGGACTAGGAGGAGAGACGATGCTAGAATTCGATACGAATGTTGACGCGTTAGCAGTCATCAAAGTAATTGGTGTAGGCGGTGGCGGTAATAATGCTGTAAATAGAATGATTGAACATGGTGTGCAAGGTGTGGAATTTATCGCGGTGAATACGGATGCACAGGCATTAAACCTTTCGACTGCTGAAGTGAAATTACAGATTGGTGGTAAACTGACACGCGGACTTGGAGCAGGTGCGAATCCGGAAGTTGGTAAAAAAGCTGCTGAAGAAAGCAGAGAACAAATCGAAGAAGCATTACGTGGCTCTGATATGGTATTCGTTACTGCAGGCATGGGTGGTGGAACAGGTACTGGAGCTGCTCCGGTCATCGCGCAAATTGCGAAAGATTTAGGAGCATTGACTGTTGGTGTTGTTACTAGACCGTTCACTTTTGAAGGACGGAAACGTCAGACACAGGCAATCGGCGGTATAACATCTATGAAAGAATCTGTGGATACACTTATCGTTATTCCTAATGATAAATTGCTTGAAATTGTAGATAAAAACACGCCAATGCTAGAAGCTTTCCGTGAAGCTGATAATGTACTACGTCAAGGGGTTCAAGGTATTTCCGACTTGATCGCTGTACCTGGACTTATCAACTTGGACTTTGCTGATGTTAAGACAATCATGTCCAATAAAGGCTCTGCCCTCATGGGAATCGGGATGTCTACAGGAGAAAATCGTGCGGCTGAAGCGGCGAAAAAAGCCATTTCGAGCCCACTTCTGGAAACGTCAATAGACGGTGCAAAAGGTGTGCTTATGAATATCACAGGTGGTTCAAACTTGAGTCTATTCGAAGTACAGGAAGCTGCAGATATCGTTGCTTCGGCTTCAGATGAAGATGTGAATATGATCTTCGGTTCTGTCATCAATGACAACTTGAAGGATGAAATTATCGTAACAGTTATCGCAACAGGCTTTAGTGAAGAACAGCTAACCGTAGCACGTCCTGCAAGAAGTCCAGGCTTCGGTGCAAGTCGTACACAAACGCGTGAGCAGCAACCACCAACACAACAGCTACCAACTCGGGAGCGCAGCAGAGAGGAAGCGCCACAGTTCCAACAATCGGAACCGACACGCCAACCTCAAAGTAGTCAACAGGATGACACGCTCGATATTCCGACGTTTTTACGCAATCGTCGTCGTTAATAATCAAAGACCAAAAGCTCTCCCAAAAGTGCAGTCGCACTTTTGGGAGAGCTTTTTTCACGTTTGATTTGGTATGAAGTGGATTGGCTGATTATTGTTAGCCGAGCGATCATATAACCCGGCCACGCGATCATATCCTCAGCCGAGTGATCATATAACCCGGCCACGCGATCATATCCCCAGCCGAGCGATCATATAACCTG